>NZ_JAYMZS010000099.1:0-36458 GCF_035828755.1 Amycolatopsis sp. H20-H5
TAGTTGGGGGGCTGGGGAGGGGGGATTGGTGATCTTTCTGGTGGTCGGATCGCCGGGTCGTGCGTGTGTGGGTCGTAACTAGTGCGAATATGTGTGCATGAAGGCACGTGTCTTGGTGGTCGACGACGACCCAGCGCTCGCGGAGATGCTCACCATCGTGCTGCGTGGGGAGGGGTTCGATACAGCTGTCGTGGCAGACGGTTCTCGGGCGCTTCCCGCGCTGCGTGAGCTGAAACCCGACCTGGTCCTGCTCGACCTCATGCTGCCAGGGATGAACGGCATCGACGTCTGCAAGGCGATCAGAGCCGAATCCGGGGTGCCGATCGTCATGCTCACGGCGAAGAGCGACACCGTGGACATCGTGCTGGGCCTCGAGTCCGGCGCGGACGACTACGTGGTCAAGCCGTTCAAACCCAAGGAGCTCGTCGCGCGGGTCCGGGCCCGGATGCGCCGCACCGAGGCCGAGCCCGCCGAGTCGCTCACCATCGGCGACCTGGCGATCGACGTCCCCGGCCATGAGGTGACCAGGGAGGGCAAGGCGATCCCGCTGACCCCGCTCGAGTTCGACCTGCTGGTCGCGCTCGCCCGCAAGCCGCGGCAGGTGTTCACCCGAGAGGTGCTGCTCGAGCAGGTCTGGGGCTATCGCCACGCGGCCGACACGCGGCTGGTCAACGTGCACGTCCAGCGGCTGCGCTCGAAGGTCGAGAAGGACCCGGAACACCCCGAGGTGGTGTTGACGGTTCGCGGCGTCGGGTACAAGGCCGGCCCGCCGTGATCGTCCGGTGAAAGAACGCCTTTCCGCGTTCACCATGACCACGGTGCGCCTCGTCCGGCGCATCGTGGTTTTCGCGCGACGCCGTGCCGTCGGGTTCAACGAGCTCTGGCGGCACTCGCTGCAGTTCCGCGTCACCGTCTCGACACTCGCGCTGTCGTCCGCGGTGGTCTTCGTGCTGGGCATGGTGCTGCAGAACCAGATCACCGAACGCCTGCTGGAGACCAAGCGGCTCGCCGCGATCGAGCAGACCCAGGCGGTCTCCGAGACCGCGGCCGGTGAGCTGGTCGGCGTCGGCCCCGAGTCGCCCGACGCGATCGTCGCGAGGCTGACCAACGCGTTGAAGAAGATCTCCAGCACCTCGACCACCACCCAGGACGCCGCCGGTTCCGCCGCGGGCACGTTCGAGCCGGTGCTCGCCACCGGCAACCGTGAGCAGACGACGGCGCCGATCGCCGCCGGGCCGTTCGACAAGGTGCCGGAACGACTGCGGCAGTTCGTCGAGTCCACGCAGGTCAGCTGGCTGGTGCACAGCGTGACCGACTCGGACGGCACGCGCACGACCTACCTCATCGTCGGCACCCCGCTGAACACGGCGACCTCCCTGCAGCTGTACCTGCTGTACCCGCTGACGACCGAGCAGAACACCGTCTCCACCGTGCAGAACACCCTGCTCGTCGGCGGGCTCGTGCTGCTGCTCCTGCTCGCCGGTATCAGCAACCTCGTCACCCGGCAGGTGGTCCGGCCGGTCCGCCAGGCCGCCGCGGCGGCCGAACGGTTCGCCGACGGGGACCTCGACCAGCGGCTCGCCGTGCTGGGTGAGGACGACCTCGCGAAGCTCGCCTTGTCCAACAACGAGATGGTCGCCAGCATCCAGCGCCAGATCCGGCAGCTGGAGCAGTTCGGCGGCCTGCAGCGGCGGTTCACCTCCGACGTCTCGCACGAGCTGCGCACCCCGCTGACCACCGTCCGGATGGCCGCCGACGTGCTCCACGCGTCACGCGAGCAGTTCCCGGCCGGGCTGGCCCGCTCCACCGAGCTGCTCGTCGACGAGCTCGACCGGTTCGAAGCGCTGCTCGGCGACCTGCTGGAGATCAGCAGGCTGGACGCGGGGGTCGAGGAGCTCACCGCCGAGTACATCGACGTCCGGCCCATCGCCACGCGCGCCGTCGAGCAGGTCCGTGTCATCGCCGGGACCGCGGGCAGCACCGTCGAGCTCGTCCTGCCCGACGAGGAGACGGTCGCCGAGGTCGACGCCCGCCGCGTCGAGCGGATCCTGCGCAACCTGCTCGCCAACGCCGTCGACCACAGCGAAGGGAGGCCGGTGGTACTCACCGTCGGGGTGAACGAAACCGCCGTCGCCGTGACTGTCCGTGACTATGGTGTGGGTCTTCGCAGCGGCGAGGCAGGGCTGGTCTTCAACCGCTTCTGGCGGGCCGACCCCTCGCGCAACCGGCGTACCGGCGGCACCGGGCTCGGCCTGGCGATCAGCCAGGAGGACGCGCGGCTGCACGGCGGCGTGCTCGACGCCTGGGGCGAGGTCGGGCACGGCGCCTGCTTCCGGCTGGTGCTGCCCCGTGACCAGGACGTCTCGATCGGCCGGAGCCCGCTGGTGCTGCCACCCGCCGACTACGTGCCGGTGGAGCCGTTCCTCACCGTGCCGGGCCCGCCCGAGGTCCAGCCTGCGCCCGACGCCATTTTCGCCGACCGTGACGACCGCGAGGAGGTGGGCCGGTGAAGCGCCTGCTGCTCGTCCTGCTGTGCCTGCTGCTCGTCGGTGGCTGCGCGAACATCCCGCTCGAGTCGCAGCCGGTGGTCGTCTCGCGGGACAAACCAGCTCAGGCCCCGGTGGACGTGCCCGATCCGCCGAAGGACCTCGACGCGCTCTCCGTCGCGCGGGAGTTCGTGCTGGCCAGCGCCAAGCCGGGGAACGCCTACGCGGCTTCCCGGGTCTTCCTCGCCAACGACGAACGGGTGAAGTGGAAGCCCGCGCAGGAACTCACCGTGATCGGCAACACCTTCCGTACGACCTACCTGCCCGACGAGCAGGGCCGGGTGCCGGACCCGAACCAGCAGACGGTCGTCGTGCGCGGGTCCGCGGTCGGCACGCTCACCACGTCCAAGTCGTTCATCCCGTCGCCCGTCTCGTCGTACGAGGCCCAGCTGAAGGTGCGCAAGCAGGCCGACGGCCAATGGCGGATCGTCGACCCGCCCCAGAACCTCGCGATCACCGGGCAGGGTTTCTCGGACAACTACTCGCGACTGGCGATCTACTTCTATTCCGCGGATTCCGGGGCGTTCGTCCCCGACCTGCGTTATGTGCCCACCAAACCCGCTTCGGGGCTTCCCCTCCGCGTGGTCGACCTGCTGCTGAAGGGCCCGTCGGAGGGACTCAGCGGGGCGGTCCAGAACCTCGTCGGTGACCAGGCCTCCACCGAGACCAACGTCAAGAGCGCGGACGACGGCTCCGTGGTCGTGCCGCTCGCCGGGGTCAGCACGCTGAGCCCGGACGCCAAGAACCTGGTCGCCGCCCAGATCGTGTTGTCGCTGCAGAGCGTCACGCCCAGCCGGGTCCGGTTGCTCTCCGACGGCGCCCCGCTGGTCCCCGGCAAGGAGTACCTGCGGGCCAGCGAGCTGCCCGCCTACAACGTGGGTGTCGCGCCGGGTTCCGACCTACCCGGTCTGATGACCGTGGGTAACCGAATTCTTTCACTGGGCGACGGCGCGCCGGTCGCCGGTCCCGCGGGCAACGGCGGCTACGACGTCTCCAGCGCCGCCCAGTCGGTCGACGGCAAACGGCTCGCCGTGGTGGAGCGGTCCGGGGGCGGGGTGCGGCTGCGGATCGGCGATCTGGGCCGTGACCTGCCGCTGGCCGGACTGACCGGCGGCAGTATGACGAGACCGACCTGGCGGACGTCCCCGGCGGGCGGCGGCGCCTCCGGGGAGCTGTGGACGGTCGTCGACCAGAGCATCGTCGCCCGGCTCTCGCTGGCGCCCGGCGGGAACTGGGCGCAGTCCGGGGTCAACGCCAACGAGCTCACCACGCTCGGCCCGATCAGCCAGCTGCGGCTCTCGCGGGACGGCGCGAGGGTGGCCGCGGTCATCAACGGCCAGCTGCTGGTCGCGACGATCGTGCGCACCCCCGACTCGGTGACGCTGCGCGCGCCGCGGATCCTGCAGCCCCAGGAGCTCCAAGACGTCGTCGACGTCGACTGGGCCAGTCAGGAAACGCTGGTCGTGGCCACCTCGTCGACCACGTTGCCCGTGGTCAGGGTGCCGGTCGACGGTCAGCGGAAGGACTCGTTCAACAGCTCGAACCTGTCGCCGCCGGTGCATGGCGTCGCCGCGGCGCCGAACCGGCAGACCGTGGTCGCCGACGCCGGCGGCCTCTGGGTGGCGACCGAACTCGGCGAGGTCTGGCGCCCACAGGCCCACACCCTGGCCGACGCCTACCCGTTCTACCCCGGCTGAGCCCGGCCCCAGAACTGCCCCTGAAGGCCACCTTCACAGCGTTTTACGCCGTGAAGGTGGCCTTCAGGGACTTCGAGAGCGGAAACTGTCGGTGGTCGCGGGGACACTCTGCGCATGATCCCCGGACTTCGGTACGCGCTCGATCTGCTCGTTCCCGCTCGCTGTGCCGCCTGCGGGGTCACCGGGCTGCCCTGCTGCGCCGACTGTGACCAGGTGTGGGGCGGGCTCAGCGAGGTCGCTCGCGGCCCCACGGACGGCCTGGTGCCCGTTTACGCACTCGCCCGGTATGAGGGCACCGCCAGGCGCCTCACGCTCGCCTACAAGGAGCGTGGGCGGCGGGATCTGGCCGTCCCGCTGGGCCGGGCGGTGGCCGGCGCGCTCCCTCAGCTGCCTGGTCACGCCGGGGACGGCTGGTGGCTCGTGCCTGCGCCCTCGCGGCGGCGGGCTTCGCGAGGGCGTGGTGGGCCGCACGTCGAGGCGCTGGCCGTCGAATGCGCGAAGACGCTCGCGGCCCGGGGCATCCCGGCGGCGGTCGCGCCGGCGCTGAGCCTGTCCGCCGGGACGAAGGACGCCGTCGGCCTCAGCAGGCGGGAACGTGCCGCCAATCTTGAGGGCGGGCTTCGCTGGGAGCCGCGCGGCCGTCCGCCGCCGGGAGCGCCGGTGGTGGTGCTCGACGACGTCGTGACCACGGGCGCCACCGCGGCCGCCTGCACGAGGGTGCTCCGGGAAAACGGGGTGACCGTCACCGCGATGCTCGCGCTGGTCGCAGCCGGGTGATCGAGGGGTCACCTACATGAGTGAGTGTGAACGGGAACGCGAGCCGCCGGGCGGCCGTTGGGGGGATATGAGGGCGCGGCACGGAAACACTCGGCTGACAGGCCACTCCACCGGGGTGGCGGCTGAATCCGGCAAGGCCGTCACTCTCGGCATTTCCTGGCCAGGGCCGTTGCGCCGTCCGCGTGAAAACGGCGCGGCCCGGCTGAGCCGATCAGGCCGGTTTTCGTGGCGGTCCACCGGTGATCCACTGCACCGAGTGACGAGCTCTCACGTGGTGATATCCCCCGGCTCGGGGGCTGTTGCTCTCGCCGTGATGAAGCTAACGTGCTCCGCTATCAGCAATCCCGGCCGGCAGGGAGGTGAAAAGCCCATGTCCCTGGCGCCGGAGGTGCGCTGAGACCGCACTCGGTCTTCGGTCCGAGTTCTCTCACCGCCCGCGATCACGGGCTCAGTCCCCGCTTTACCGGCGCCCTAGTGAACACCACAGCTCGAAGTCTTTTCAGCGACGGAGGTCGTGTATGGACATCGTCATTAAGGGCCGCAACGTGGAAGTGCCTGAGCACTACAGGGCACTTGTCAGCGAAAAGCTGGCCCGGCTGGAGCGCTACGACAAGAAGGTCATCCGATACGACGTGGAGCTCTTCCACGAGCCCAACCGGCGGCAGTCCAAGAGCTGCCAGCGTGTCGAGATCACCGGCAAGGGCCGGGGCCCTGCCGTTCGCGCCGAAGCTTGTGCCGGCGACTTCTACGCAGCGCTGGACTCCGCAGTGAACAAACTCGAGAACAGGCTGCGGAAGACGCACGACCGGCGGCGTGTGCACTATGGACGCAGCCGCCCTGAATCGGTCGCCGAGGCGACCTCGGTGGCCATGGCCGGTGGCGGATCCGCCCCGGTCGACGCGGGAACACGCTCCGCCGCGACAGCGGTACTGGACGCTCCCGACGCCGCCCCGATCTCGAACGGCTACGCCATCACGAGCGCCGACGAGATCGACCTGCCGGAGCAGCGCTGGGACGACGGTGTGACCGACCACGAACCCGGTCGCGTCGTCCGCGAAAAGCAGCATTCCAGCGACCCCATCACGGTGGACCAGGCTCTCTACGAGATGGAACTGGTCGGCCATGACTTCTACCTCTTCAACGACTCCGACGCGGGTCGCCCGAGCGTCGTCTACCGAAGGCGAGGCTTCGACTACGGAGTGATCCGGCTCGGGTAGACCCGCCCTTGATGTCGCTGCCGACGGCCCGCACGCGCCCGCGTGCGGGCCGCTGGTGCGTCTGCCTACCTACGGTGCGTGCGCTCACCGTGCCGCGTTCCCTACGATGGGGGTAGTACGGCGGCCGTACACCCCTGGCGGCCGCCTCGAAGACACTGCCCGAGACCGGCTCGGGTGCGATCACAATCAGCTAGTGAGGTCGACCGGATGGTGCTGAACCGCCTGCTCCGCGTGGGCGAGGGCAAGATGGTGAAGCGGCTGCGCAACATCGCCGATCACATCAACACTCTCGAAGACGACGTCAAGGATCTGTCGGACGCCGAGCTGCGGGGCAAGACCGACGAGTTCCGCAAGCGCTACGACGAGGGCAAGGGCGAATCGCTCGACGACCTCCTGCCGGAGGCGTTCGCCGTGGCCAGGGAGGCCGCGTGGCGCGTGCTCGGCCAGCGGCCGTTCGACGTCCAGCTGATGGGCGGCGCGGCGCTGCACCTCGGGCAGGTCGCCGAGATGAAGACCGGTGAGGGCAAGACCCTGACTCAGGTCCTCCCGGCGTACCTCAACGCGCTCGCGGGCAAGGGCGTGCATGTCATCACGGTGAACGACTACCTCGCCAAGCGCGACGCGGAGTGGATGGGCCGGATCCACCGCTTCCTCGGGCTGGAGGTCGGCGTGATCCTCTCCGACCAGAGCCCGGAGTTCCGCCGTCAGCAGTACAACTGCGACATCACGCATGGCACGAACAACGAGTTCGGTTTCGACTACCTGCGCGACAACATGGCGTGGAGCCTGGACGACTGTGTCCAGCGCGGCCACAACTTCGCCATCGTGGACGAGGTCGACTCGATCCTGATCGACGAGGCCAGGACGCCGCTGATCATCTCCGGCCCGGCCGACCAGTCCTCGCGCTGGTACGTCGAGTTCGCCCGGCTCACCCCGCTCATGAGCGGCATCGACACCACGACGATGAGCCAGCGCGAGCGCACCGAGAAGACGAACCTGATCAACAGCAAGTACCACTACGAGATCGACGTCCGCAAGCGGACGGTGGCGGTCACCGAGAAGGGCGTCCGGTACGTCGAGGACCAGCTCGGCATCGAGAACCTCTACGAGGCCGCGAACACTCCGCTGGTCGGCTACCTGAACAACGCGCTGAAGGTCGAAGAGCTCTACAAGCGGGACAAGGACTACATCGTCCGCGACGGCGAGGTTCTCATCGTCGACGAGTTCACCGGCCGCATCCTGCACGGCCGCCGCTACAACGAGGGCATGCACCAGGCGATCGAGGCCAAGGAAGGCGTCGAGATCAAGGCCGAGAACCAGACTCTCGCCACGATCACGCTGCAGAACTACTTCCGCCTCTACGACAAGCTCGGCGGCATGACCGGTACCGCCGAGACCGAGGCCGCGGAGTTCCACCAGACCTACAAGCTGGGCGTCGTGCCGATCCCGACGAACCGGCCGATGGTCCGTGGCGACCAGCCCGACCTGATCTACAAGACCGAAGAGGCGAAGTACGAGGCCGTCGCCGAGGACATCGCCGAGCGGCACGAGAACGGCCAGCCCGTCCTCGTCGGCACCACGAGCGTCGAGAAGTCCGAGCGGCTCTCGAAGCTGCTGCTCAAGCTCGGCGTCCCGCACGAGGTCCTCAACGCCAAGCACCACGACCGGGAGGCGTCCATCGTCGCCCGCGCGGGGCGCAAGGGCGCGGTCACGGTCGCGACGAACATGGCCGGTCGTGGTACCGACGTCGTGCTCGGCGGCAACCCCGACCTGATCGCCGACGAGGTGCTGCGCGAGCGCGGCCTCGACCCGGTCGAGCACTCGGAGGAGTACGAAAAGGCCTGGCCCGAGGTCCTCGAGGCGATCAAGGAAGACGCCAAGCTCGAGGCCGACGAGGTCCGCGAGGCCGGTGGCCTGTACGTACTGGGCACCGAGCGCCACGAGTCGCGCCGCATCGACAACCAGCTGCGCGGCCGCTCCGGTCGTCAGGGCGACCCCGGCGAGTCCCGGTTCTACCTTTCGCTGGGTGACGAGCTCATGCGCCGCTTCAACGCGACGATGGTCGAGCGGGTCATGACCACCATGCGCCTGCCGGACGACGTGCCGATCGAGCACAAGATGGTCTCCAAGGCCATCAAGAGCGCGCAGACGCAGGTCGAGCAGCAGAACCACGAGACGCGCAAGAACGTCCTCAAGTACGACGAGGTGATGAACGAGCAGCGCAAGGTCATCTACAAGGAGCGGCTGCTCGTCCTCGGCGGCAAGGACATGCGCGAGCAGATCGAGCACATGCTCACCGACGTGGTCAACGAGTACGTCACCGGCGCGACCGCCGACGGATACGCCGAGGACTGGGACCACGAGAAGCTGTGGACGGCGTTGAAGACGCTGTACCCGGTGACCGTGACCTGGGAAGACCTCGTCGGGGACGACGACCTCGACGCCGACGCCCTGCGTGAGGCCCTGCTCGCCGACGCCGTCCGCGCGTACGACACGCGCGAAGCCGAGATCAACGCGCAGGTTCCCGACGCGATGCGCAGCCTCGAGCGCCAGGTGATGCTCACCGTGCTGGACCGCAAGTGGCGTGAGCACCTCTACGAGATGGACTATCTCAAGGAGGGCATCGGCATGCGGGCTCTCGCGCAGCGCGACCCGCTGATCGAGTACCAGCGCGAGGGCTTCGACATGTTCAAGGCGATGCTCGAGTCGCTGAAGGAGGAGGCTGTCGGCTTCCTGTTCAACCTTCAGATCGAGCAGGCCGAGCCCGCCCCCACCGCCGAGGACGCCACGGCGGTGCCCGCCGGCGTCAGCGCGGGCACCGGCAACGGCCAGGCCCCGGAAGCCGACGGCAGGCACTCCCGCCCGGCGCCCCCGCAGCCGCCGACCACGGACACCGAGTCCGTGCCCTCGGCACTGCGCGGCAAGGGCATCGGCGGCGGCCCCCAGTCGGGCCTGACCCGGTCAGGCCCGAACGAGGACGGCGAAGCCGAGGCCCACGCCGAAACCGCTTCGGACGACGATGACGACGACGCGAGCGGCACCCGCCGCGAGCGCCGCGCCGCCCAGCGCGCTTCGGCCAAGAAGGGCAAGAAGGGCCCACGCCGCTAAACCCCCTCCGCACCGAGTGAGATGAACGGACCGTTTATGGCAGAAAACGCCATAAACGGTCTGTTCATCTCGTTTAGGCAGAGAGGCGGAGCTGGGTGACCCGGGGCTCCAGCAGCTGGAACCGGGTGCAGCGCCAGCCAGAGGTGCCGCGTTCGAACCTGGCGGCGAGCGCCAGCATCCGGGGGCCGCAGTCGACGGTCACGCAGGCTTCCACGGCGCCTTCCGCGGGGTGGCAGGTGTGCACGTTGCGGGTGTGGTGGTGGGGGCCGTGGCCGCGGTCGCCGTGAAGCAGCTGGGGGAAGAGTTCGGGTGCGACGATCGGGCGGACCTGGCCCGCGGGCCGGAGGCCGTCGTAGGCCTCGAGGATCGCGGTCACCAGCCTGCCGACCTGACGCCGGTCGAGCGTGCCGGGCACCGGGCGGCGCAGGAGTTCGGTGCGGGGCGTGAGATCGAGCGCGAGTTGCGGGTCGGGCGGCGGGACGCTCACCAGCGCGCGCCGTCGCGGCGTGGTTCGGCGGGCCGGTTCGCACGAGGTCAGCGGTCTCAGGCGGTGGGTCGTCATCGATGGTGCCCCCTGGTTCGAGGAGCGGCCGGACGGCGGCTCCTACGGACAAGAGGCGATGAACCACCGAATCCGGACATAGACCGCCTGAGGCGGTGAATTCAGCAGGTTCGGCTGTCAGCGCGAGCGGAATGAGCTAAGAGTCTAGGGTGAGGCCAATGCAGAAGGGGCTGGTGCTCGACTACGCCGGGGTGCTCACCGATCCCGGCGCCGACGAGTTGTACGGGTACGTCCAGGGCCTCCGCGAGCGGGGTGTCCGCACCGCTTTGCTCTCCAACGCTCCCGGTGCTTCCGCCGAGGCGAAGCGCTCTCTCAGCCCGTATTTCGACGCGCTCGTGTTCTCCGGCGAAGTGGGCGTCGCCAAGCCGCACCGCGAGGTCTACCTGCTCACCGCGGGGCTGCTCGACCTCCCGGCGGGCCGGTGCGTGTTCGTCGACGACGCGGCGGTCAACGTCCGCGGCGCGGTCGAAGCCGGGATGGCAGGCGTGCACCACACCTCGGTCGAGACCACCCTCACCGAACTCGGCGCCCTCTTCCCCACCTGACCCCGCTCCCGCGAGTCCCACGTTCACGGGCCCGAGTTCCCCGCTCCCGGGCGCGAGTTCCACACTCGGTCAGCGGGTGGCGGCCCGCCGTACCAGCTCGAAGGACAGCACGGCGGCGGCCGCGGACACGTTGAGCGACTCGACCTCGCCGGGCATCGGAATCGACACCCATTCGGTGACCAGCTCGCCGACATCGCCGCCGACCCCGGCGGTCTCGCCGCCCAGTACGAAAGCCGAGCGCTGCGGCAGTTCGACGTCGAACAGCGTGGTCCGCGCCGACGCCTTGAGCCCGTAGAGCCCGTACCCGGCCTCGGTGAGCATTTCCGCGGCTTCGTGTGCGCTCCCGCAACGCAGCAGCGGCGCCCTGAACGCGACCCCGGCGGAGGCCTTGACCACCATCGGGTCCAGCGCCGCGACCCCACGCCTCGGCACGATGACGCCGTCCAGCCCGGCCGCGGTGGCCGTGCGCAGGATCATCCCCACGTTGGCCGGGGTGGTGATCCCGTCCAGTAGCAGCACCCGCGACGGCGGCCGTCCCTCGGACAACGCCGCGTGCAGCGACCGCATCCGCGGCACGACCACGTCGGCCAGCACGCCCTGATCCTGTTTGCCGTTGCCCGCCAGCACCTTCACCCGGTGCGGGCTCGCCCGCTGCACAGCCACCCCGGCGGTCTTCGCCGCCTGCAGGATCTCGTTCGCGCCCTGCCCACGCACGGTGTCGGACAAGATCACCTTGTCGACCTCGAGCGCCGCGTCGGCAAGCGCCTCGAGCACCGGCTTGCGCCCGTAAACGGTCAGGAACCGGTCCTTCGGCGAGATCGCCGCGTCATCACCCACACCGGGCATCCTCGCATTGTGTAAGGATCGCCCTATGCCCGACCGCCTTTCCGCACTGGACGCCTCGTTCCTCTACGTCGAGGACCACGCGACGCCGATGCACGTGGGCGGAGTGGCGATCTTCGAACGGCCGCGCACCGGCTTCGACCACGAGCAGCTGCTCGCGCTCGTCGGTCAGCGGCTCGCCTTCTTGCCGCGCTACCGCCAGCGAGTGCTGGAGGTGCCCGGCAGGCTGGCCAGGCCGGTCTGGGTGGACGACGTCGACTTCGACCTCAATTACCACGTCCGCCGCTCCGCGCTGCCCCAGCCGGGCTCCGACGAGCAGCTGTTCGACCTGGTCGCGCGGCTGATGTCGCGGCGCCTGGACCCGGGACGCCCGCTCTGGGAGGCTTACTTCGTCGAGGGCCTGTCCGGCGACAGGGTGGCGCTGGTGACCAAGACCCACCAGTCCGTTGTGGACGGTATCGGCACGATCGAACTCGGCCAGCTCATCCTGGATGTCGCCCCGCAGGACCCCGAGCCGTTCACCGACACCTGGACGCCACGGCGGGAGCCGAGCCGAACACAGCTGGTGCTCGACGCGGTCAGCGAGACCGTGCAGCGGCCCGGCGAGCTGGTGGAGAACGTCCGATCGGCGACGAACGACGCCGTCGCGACAGCGGGCAAGGTGGCCGAGGCGGTCGGCGGGCTCGCCTCCACACTGCGCACGGTGGTCAACCCCGCCCCGTCCGGGCCGCTGAACGTGAGGACCTCCGGCGGCCGGATGTTCGCCGTGGTCCGCACCCGGCTGGAGGACTACCGCAAGGTCCGCGCCGCGCACGGCGGCACGGTCAACGACGTCGTCCTCGCCGCGATCACCGGCGCGCTGCGCGAGTGGCTGCTTTCACGCGGCTCCGCCCTCACCGCGACGACCACCCTGCGCGCGCTGGTGCCGATGGCGGTGCGCGACGCGGAGACCGCGGAGTACTCGACGCCGGCGCTGGTCGGCAACCAGGTCGCGGCGTACCTGGTGGACCTGCCCGTCGGCGAGGGCAACGCGGTGCTGCGGCTGCAGCACATCGGCCACGCGATGGCCGACCACCTCGACTCCGGCCGGTCCGTGGCCGCACGCGGGCTGCTGACCGTCGGCGGATTCGCGCCCGCGACCCTGCATTCACTCGGCGCACGCGCCGCCGGCTCCCTGTCCGGGCGCATCTTCAACGTGATGATCACGAACTCGCCGGGCCCGCAGGTGCCGCTCTACGCGGGACAGGCGAAGATGACGGAGATGTTCCCGGTCATGCCGCTGGTGCGCAACCAGGCACTGGCGATCGGGGTCACCTCGTACCACGGCGGTGTCTACTTCGGACTCAACGGCGACCGCAAAGCCGTGTCCGATGTGGACATCCTCGCCGGGATGATCGAGGAATCGTTGGAAGAACTGAAGGGTGCGCACTGGTGAGGGTCTATCTCCCCGCGACGATCACAATGCTCCGCGAACTCGAGACGGCCGGACAGTTCCACGCACTGTCCGGCACTGGTTTCGCGCTCACACCCGCGCTGCGGGAGTCCTATGCCAGCGGCTCCGACGAGGAGCTGGAATATGCTGCTTTGCTGGACGCGGCGAGGGCCTCACTGCGGTTGATCGCGTCCGACGAGAAAGTGGAGCCGCGGCGGGTCGTGGTTTCCGCTGATATCGAGCACGTGAAACTGCGGGCGGATCTGGATGACGCGGTCGTGCGGATTACCGGGCCGGTGCTGATGGCTGATGTCGCGGCAGTGCACGTTGATTCCGCGGAGGCCGAGGAGGCCGTTAAGGCCGCGGCTGCGGTTATTGACGCGGCTGATCTAGGGGATGCTGATGCGGAGTTCACGCTCGGGGATGCTGAGGATCACGAGCTCGCCTGGTATGCGCCGCAGGAATTGCCGTTTCTGCTTGAGTTGTTGTAGTTGTTTTTTTGGTTGCGTCCTGAGGTGCGGCTAGAAGCCTGTGTTTTTTGGCCAGCGCGCTCACAAACTCGCGCCGCCAGGTCGCCCCGACTTCCAGCGTAAGTGCGGCTTTGTCTTTAAGGGGGGGCGACCTACCGTCGCGAGTTGGGAGGGCCTGGCGGCCCTGAAAGAGGGCGCGCGGCGGTGAAGTCTCCACTCGCAGAGCTCGCGGAGACGCTGTGGTCGCGGACCACGCTGGGGTTGGGTTTTGGTGGTGCGTGTCGGGGGCGAGTCTGGATGGACCGGTGACACGCGTGGCTGGGTCTGGGCGGTTCCGCACACTGTGAAGTCTTGGGGTCCGGGGCCAGGTGTGGCTGAGTCTTGGAGGCTGGTGACGGGTGTGGGTGGGTCTTGGCGGTTCTGTATACCGTTTAGTTTTGGGGTTTGAAACTGTGGTGGTTGGGTTTTTGTGGTGGGTGTTGGGGTTGGGGTTGGGGTTTGGTTAATTGGTAATTGGGTGGTTAGTTGGGTGTGGGGAGGGTTCCTATTTGGTTTGGGGGTGGGGGGTTTACGTCTACTGGTGTTCCCCAGTTTTTGTAGTTTGTTGTTATTTTTGCGCTTGCTCCGTCGGGGGCTCCTGCGGCCGTTAGGATGGGGGAGAGGTTCAGGGTTATTTGGAGGGGCTCGTTGTTTTTGTTGAGCCAGAGTTCCAGGGGGAAATGGCCTACTTTGCCGCGTAGCTGGTTTATCGCGTCAGTGGAGAGGCCTGCTGGGAGTTCTGTGCCCAGCTTTTCCAGGTCTATGTCCAGCCAGTAGTGTTCGGCGGTTGTACCGGTGAGGTCGCCTTGCTCTGCTTTTGTCAGTTTTCCGGCCTTTTTTACCTGGCCAAGGGTTCGTTCGGCGTCGTTCTGTCTCGCCAGTTGGTCCAGGCTGCCGCCTAGGACCTGGGAGAACGGGTCCGTTCCGTCGGGGGAGACCCGGACCCAGGGCTTGCCGTCGCCGATCTCGCCGCGTGAGCTCTCCGGGACCTTGACGAAGAGGGTCTTGTCGGCCAGCCGTAGCTCCAGCGGCTCGCCGATGAAGTCGGTGACCAGGCTCAACGCCGTGTTCTCGCCGTCGAAGCGGATCTGGCCGCTGCCCTTGGACTTCAGCGTGCCGGAGGAGACGTCAGTGGTGAAGCTCGCCGTGCGGCCCTGTGCCGTGCCCGCGATGGCCGCGTCCGCCAATGCCGACGCGGTGGTGAAGGCGGCCGGAGCCTCGTCGCTGTCGCACCCGCTCGCCAGCGACAGGACCAGGAGCCCGGTGGCCAGCGCTGCTGTCCTGCGCATGCGAAACCGTCCTCGAGGCCGGGAATGTTCGGGGCTCAAGACAAACACAGCGGTTCCCCCGACCCGTTCGGGGGAACCGCTGTGTTCAGGCAGTGATCGTTTCAGGCGGTGATCGTCAGGAAGCCGCGGTCAGTGCCCGGCCTTCTTGATCAGCTCGCCCAAGTCGGACACCTGGTCGGCGGCCGGGGCGGCCACGTCGACAGGGGAACCCCAGTCCGTGTACTTCGTCGTCACGATGCCCGCACCAGGGGCGACGGCCTTCTTGCTCGTCACTGCCGCCAGCGCGCTGGAGTCCATCTTGACCTGGACCGGGAGCTGGTCCTTGTTGAGCCACAGCTCGCCCGGCAGGTGGATGTCCTTGCCCTTGAGCATGTCGGTGATCTTCGACCGGACCTCGGCGGGCAGGTCACCGGTGAACTGCTCGATGGACTTCTGGACGTCGAGGTCGACGACGTAGTGGTTGACCGGCTCACCGTTCAGCTGCGTCTGGTCGGAGCTGACGATCTTCCCCGCCTTCTCGACCTGCTCCAGCGTCCGCGTCGGGTCGCTCTGCTCGACGGCCTTCGTCATGATCTGGCTGAAGACCTTCGAGAACGGGTCGGTGGCGTCCGGGGAGATCTTGATCCACGGCGTGGTCGCCCCCATCTGCTTCAGCTGCGCCTCGCTCAGCTTGACGTAGATGACCCTGTCGACGTAGCGCATCTCGGACTTCTCCCCGGCGGAGTCCGTGACCAGCGCGAACTTGCTGTTCGCCCCGTCGAACACGCCCGCGCCAGTGGCGGTCATCCCCTCGGCGCCGGTCCCGGCCACGAAGTCGATCTTGGACGACTTCGACTTCGCCGCCCCGTCCTTCGCCGCAGCGACCAGCTGGATGACGTCGGCGAACGGCTTGGCGAGGGCCAGGCCGTTCCCGTTGTCGCCCGCGCCACAGGCGGTCAGTGCCAGCATCGCCGCGGCCCCGATCGCGACCAGCTTCTTCCCACGCATGAATTTCCCCCTAGAGGTGTTTGATCAACTACGGGGCATATCGCTGGAACGGGTGAAAGGTTACTTACCGGCGGGTTAAACCTCGGCGCCGGCGCGGGACGCCACCAAGCGGCGCAGGGAGGCCAGTCTTTCCGGGCTCGCTTTTCCTTCGGTCACGACCTCGTCGAGCATGCAGTCCGGGTCCTCGGGTGCGCCGAGATGACCGCAGCCCGAAGGGCACTCCTCGGCCGCCGCGGCGAACTCCTCGAAGGCGTTGACGAGGTCGTCGCTGGTCACGTGCGCCAACCCGAACGAGCGAACGCCGGGGGTGTCGACCACCCAGCCGCCGTCGGGCAGCGGCAGCGCGACCGCCGCGACCGAGGTGTGCCGCCCCTTGCCGACCGCGCTGACCACGCCGACGGCCAGGAAGGCGTTCGGGACCAGCCGGTTCACCAGCGTCGACTTCCCGACGCCGGAATGCCCGACCAGCGCGGTGACTTTGTCCTTGAGGAACTCGGCGAGCCCCTCGGGCTCCTCGTCCTGACGGGTGACGAACGCCGGGACATCGAGGCCCGCGTAGCCGGCCAGCAGCTCGTCCGGGCTCGCGAGGTCCGACTTGGTCAGGCACAGGACCGGCTCGAGCCCGCCGGCGTAACAGGCGACGATGCAGCGGTCGATGAAGCCGGTGCGCGGGGGCGGGTCGGCGAGCGCGGTGACGATCAGCAGCTGCGCGGCGTTGGCGACCACCACCCGTTCGAACGGATCGGTGTCGTCGGCGGTCCGCCGCAGGACGCTGGAGCGCTCGTCGACGCGGATGATCCTGGCGAGCGTGTCGGGCTTGCCACTGACGTCGCCCACGACGCCCACGGTGTCGCCGACGACCACGGAAACCCGGCCCATCTCGCGGGCCCGCATGGCGGTGACCACCCGATCGGGGTCGGAATCCAGGGCGCAGGTCCAGCGGCCGCGGTCCTTGCCGATGACCATCGCGGTGGAGGCGTCCAGGTGCTCCGGACGGCGCTTGCTGCGCGGCCGGGTGCCCTTGGTCGGCCGGACCCGGACGTCGGACTCGTCCAGCTTGCGCCAGTCGTTGCCCGCCAAACCGCCACTTCCTCACCGCGTCGTCCACCTGGTCGCAAGGAGCTTAGTGGTCACGTCGGGAAGTCTGCCGGGGGTCTCGGCCGCCCAGCTTCCCGCTGGGAGCACGGCCGGACGACCCGGGTACGACCACGGCACGAGGGTCATCCGGCCGCACACCCGGCGAAAACCTGAATCCGCCGAATACTCCCCACGCAACCATTTAGAGGGCGTCCGGAACTGATGTCATGTCGTCCAGTTTGGTGCCTAGGGCCGCGTTCCCTTCAGCCGCGACCCCAAGCTTGCCGTGTGCCCTGATGGGAGCCTTCACGGCGTTTAACGCTGTCATGGTGGCCTTCAGGGGCACGCATGAAACGGTCGTGGCGGTATGAAACGGGCGAATGGGTGGACTTTCCGTCCTTTGTGGAGGGTAGGCGGCTTCGAAGGACAGGCGCCCGAGGCTTCGAGCGGCGGCTGCTACGTCAGTTCTCAGACGCGTTCGCGCTGCTCGCGGGCTCGTTCTGGTCCCCGCTGGCGACGCACTACGTGTCCATCCTCGTCGGCTGCCTGCTCGCGCTCGTGCTCCAACCACCCGCGCGGGTTCGCCACGCTGCGGCTGCTGACCAGGCCAGGGGTGGCGGTCGTCGTCGCGCTCGCCTTCGCGGCCTTCCACGGCGAACTCCTTGGGGGACAGGCGAAGCAGCTCGCCGTCACGCGAGGCCGCGTGCCGGCCGACGTCGAGGCGGATCCCGGCGCGGTCCAGCACCGGCGGCAGCGCGGGCCGGGCCCGCCTGCCCAGCGCCTGCACCCGTGCGACCAGTTCGGCGAACGCGAACGGCTTGGTGAGGTAGTCGTCCGCGCCGATCCCGAGACCGTCGACCCGGTCGCGGATCCCGGCCGCCGCGGTGAGCATCAGCACCCTGGTCACATTACCCGCGCCGACGATCCGGCGGCAGACCTCGTCGCCGTGGGTGCCGGGGAGGTCACGGTCGAGGACCACGACGTCGTAGCTGTGCACGGCCACCCGTTCGAGGGCGGCCGCGCCGTCGTAACAGACGTCGACGGCCATCGCGTACCGGCGCAGCCCCTCGGCCACGGCGTCCGCGATCACGGGTTCGTCCTCCGCCACCAGCACTCGCACCCGGTCAGTCTGCCCCGGACCGCGCTTTTTGTCCGACCGCGCGGCTATCGTGAGGGCGAGCTTCCGACGAGAAAGAGGAGTGCGAGTATGTGCGGCCGTTACGCCGCGACCAAGGACCCGGCCGCGCTGATGGAGGAGTTCGCCGCCGTCGACCTGACCGGCGGTGAAGCCCAGCGGGATCACAACGTCGCGCCGACCAAGAACGTCGTCACGGTCGTGCAGCGCCATCCGCGGGACGCCGAGGGCACCGTCCTCGAGGACGAGCCCGCCGTGCGGTCGCTGCGGCTGATGCGCTGGGGCCTGGTGCCCTTCTGGGCGAAGGATCCCAAGGCGGGCGCGAAGATGATCAACGCCCGAGCCGAGACGGCGCGGGAGAAGCCCGCGTTCCGCCGGGCGTTGTCGTCCCGCCGCTGCCTGGTGCCCGCCGAAGGCTGGTTCGAGTGGAAGCGCGACGGCAAGGAGAAGGAGCCGTTCTTCATGACCGGCCCCGGTGCGGATTCGCTGGTCTTCGGCGGGATCTGGGAGAGCTGGCGGCCCAAGGGTGACGATGGGGCCGAGCCGCTCATCACGTTCTCGGTGCTCACCACCGACTCCGTGGGCAGGCTCACCGACGTCCACCACCGGATGCCGCTGCTGCTGCCGCGCGCCCGCTGGGACGAATGGCTCGACCCCGATCGCGAGGAGGTCGCCGAGCTGCTCGCCCCGCCCGCCGCCGAGCTGGTGGACACCCTGGAGCTGCGCCCGGTGTCGAGCCTGGTCAACAACGTGCGCAACAACGGCCCCCAGCTCCTGGACCGGGTCGAGGCGAGTCCCGCGCTGGATGACGCGGCCCTGTTCGAACTGCCCAGCTCATGACCCGCCTGGAGATCGAGACGGCGTACGGCCCGGCCAGGGCCGAGCTGCACTGCGCGGAGGAAGGCGCCGCCGTCCTGCTGCTCGGTCATGGGGCCGGTGGCGGGATCGAGGCCAAGGACCTGGTCGCGGTCACCCGCGCGGCGCAGGCCGCCGGGGTGCACGTCGCGCTGGTCGAGCAGCCGTACCGGGTGGCGGGCCGCCGCGCGCCAGCCCCCGCGAAACAGCTCGACGAGGCCTGGCTGACGGTGGCCGACGAGCTGTCCGCGCATTTCGACGACCTCCCGATGGTGTTCGGCGGCCGCTCGTCGGGCGCCAGGGTCGCCTGCCGCACGGCGGCGGAGGGGCAGGCGACGGCCGTGCTCTGCCTGGCGTTCCCGGAGCATCCGCCGGGCAGGCCGGAGAAGAGCCGTCAGGCCGAGCTCGACGCCGTCGAGGTGCCCACGCTGGTCGTCCAGGGTGAGCGCGACCCGTTCGGCCTGCCGCGGGGCGGCCCGCACCACGAGATCGTGCTGCTCAAGGGCGATCACGCGCTCAGCGCGGACCTCGAAGGGGTGTCACGCGCCGCTGCCGAGTGGCTCGAACGGGTGCTGCGGCCCCTGCTGTGATCCAGCCGCCGATTCAGCCGCCCGCGATGGGCGCCACGATCGCGCCGGTGAGCCGGACGAGGTCCGCGGGCGCGAGTTCGACCTCCAGGCCGCGGCGCCCGGCCGAGCAGTGGATCGTCTCGAAGGCCTCCGCCGAGACGTCGATGACCACCGGGAGACGGCTGCGGTGCCCGAGCGGGGAGATCCCGCCGAGCACGTACCCGGTCGCGCGCTGGGCCGCCGCCGGGTCGGCCATCTTGGCCTTCTTCCCGCCCGCCGCGGCGGCGAGCGCCTTGAGATCGAGCTGGCCGGTGACCGGCACCACACCGACGGTGAGCCTGCCGTCGACGTCGGCGACCAGCGTTTTGAACACCCGCGCGGGATCGAGGCCGAGTGCCTGCACGGCCTCCAGGCCGTACGACTCGTGCCGCGGGTCATGGTCGTAGGCGTGCAGCACGTGCGCGACTTCCTGCTTGCTCAGCAGCGCAGTCGCCGGGGTTCCCTTGCCTGCCATGACGGCAGTCTATGAGCGGGCCCAGTGCGACCAGCGGCCGAGACGGGGAATGCGTCACCCGTCCGGGCTGTTGGACCCACCGTGCAGACAACGCTAGAAACACCCCGTCTCCGCACCCGGCGTGTGGCCGAGCGCTCGGATTACCCCGGCGTGTCCGGCCGCCCCAACCTGTCCCGAGTAAACTCGCCGGAGTCGTATGCGCACCCGCGCATCGACGCCGATCGGGAAGGGAACGGTTTGCCGAGCACGCAGAATTCCGCGCCTGAAGCGGGCACGGACGCCGAGCAGGCGAACGCGCGCGCCGAGCGCTTCGAGCGCGACGCGATGCCGCTGCTCGACCAGCTGTACTCGGCCGCGATGCGGATGACCCGCAACCCCGCCGACGCCGAGGACCTGGTCCAGGAGACCTACCTCAAGGCCTATGCGGCGTTCGCCTCGTTCAAGGCGGGCACCAACCTCAAGGCGTGGATGTACCGCATCCTCACCAACACCTACATCAACGGCTACCGCAAACGGCAGCGCCAGCCGTTGCAGCAGCCCACGGACGAGATCACCGACTGGCAGATCGCCAAGGCGGAGGCACACACCTCCAAGGGGCTGCGCTCGGCCGAGGTCGACGCCATGGACAACCTCCCCGACACCGACGTCAAGGCGGCGCTGCAGAAGCTGCCCGAGGAGTTCCGGCTCGCCGTGTACCTGGCCGACGTCGAGGGCTTCGCCTACAAGGAGATCGCCGAGATCATGGAAACGCCCATCGGCACCGTGATGTCGCGGTTGCACCGCGGCCGGGCCCAGCTGCGTGACCTGCTGGCCGACGTGGCGCGTGAACGTGGCTTCATCCGCGGTGGTCAGCAGGAGGTGGCGGGGCGATGACCGCCTGCGAAGGTGCAGAAGACAAGGTCAAGTGCGAAGAGGCGCTGTCCGAGATTTTCCTGCTCCTCGACAAGGAGTGCAGCCCGACGCGCGACGCCGAGCTCCGCAAGCACATCGAGGACTGCCCGCCGTGCCTCGAGGAGTACGGCATCGACGAGCAGCTCAAGCAGCTGCTGGCCCGCAAATGTGGCGGTGACCACGCGCCGGACGACCTCAAGACCAGGCTGCGGGCGTCGATCCGCCAGACCGTCGAGTCCCGCGGCGGCGTGACCGTGGAGCGCACCGAGATCAGCATCGAGCAGCGCGTCGAATAGCGCTTCTTAGCCACAGCGCCTCGTAGCACACGAAGGCCCCGCGCCTGATCCAGGTGCGGGGCCTTCGTGGCTTCTGATCGATGATCAGGAGTTGGGCTTCTTGCCGTGGTTCGCGCCGCGCTTCTTACGGTCGCGACGCTTGCGTGCGCGCTTCGACATGGGTTCACTCCTTGCGGTCTCTACGTGTCTTGATGGCCGCTGCGGGGCACTCGCGCGCCTGCCGGGCTCGGGTCAACCTCTTCAGTGTGTCATGGCGCTCTCCGGCGGTGCTCAGATGGCCCGGCTCTGGTTGGATTGGCTGGTCCGCACGCCGACGCTGGAGGCATCCGTGGCCGAGAAGTTCCCGCCGCTCCCCGACGTGGACGGCGCCCAGTCCCAGGTCCTGACGCGCGAAGGCGGCCTCGTCGGGCAGGACGCCGCGCTCGGGCTGGTTGACTAGCGCCGTGTCCACACTTTCCGATCTGCTCGCCGAGAACACCGGCCTCTCCGGCGAAGCCGCCGACCATCTGCAGGCCGTGGTGGCCGAGTGGCAGCTGGTGGCGGACCTGTCGTTCGCCGACTTCCTGCTCTGGGTCCCGGTCTCGGAGGACCTGAAGGCCGCGGGCGGCGACTTTGTCTGCGTCGCGCACGCCCGCCCGACCACGGCCCCCACGGCGCATCCCGAGGACGTCGTCGGCACGCGGTTCACCGTGGATGAACACCCGCAGCTGGCGAAGGCCATCCGCGAGGTGAAGATCTGCCGCGAGGAGGACCCGTACTGGTACCGGGACCTGCCGATGCGGCGGGAGGCCATCCCGGTGACCTTCGGCAAGGCCGTCATCGCCGTGCTGAGCCGCGAGACGAACCTGTCCGCGCCGCGCGTGCCCAGCCCGCTCGAGATCGCGTACCTTGGCAGCGCCGGCGACCTCTGCCAGATGATCGTGGACGGCACGTTCCCCGCCCGCGGCAACGAGACCGACACCCACACGAGTCCCCGGGTGGGTGATGGGCTGATCCGCCTGGACCCGAGCGGCACGGTCGTGTTCGCCAGCCCGAACGGGTTGTCCGCGTATCACCGGATGGGGCACGAGTCCGATCTCGTCGGCACCCGTCTCGCCCCGCTCACCCGGTCGCTGATCCGGGATCCATTCGACGCGACCGAGGTCTCGCACCGGATCATCGAGGCACTCGACGGCAAGCCGAGCAGCAGGACCGAGGCCGATTCGCGGCGCGGCGCGGTCGTCCTGTTCCGTGCGCTGCCGCTGCGTCCGGCAGGCCAGGCCGCGGGCGCACTGGTGCTGGTGCGCGACGTCACCGAGGTCAAGCGGCGCGACAGGGCATTGCTGTCCAAGGACGCGACGATCCGCGAGATCCACCATCGGGTGAAGAACAACTTGCAGACAGTGGCCGCGCTGTTGCGGCTGCAGTCACGCCGGACCTCAAGCGAGGAAGCGAGGCTGGCGCTCGGGGAGTCCGTGCGCCGGGTCTCGTCGATCGCGATGGTCCACGAAGCACTGTCCATTTCGGTCGATGAGCGCGTCGACCTCGACAAGCTGCTCGACAACGTCCTGCCGATGGTCGGCGAGGTCGCCACCGCGGAGTCGCGCGCGAGTCTGTCGAGGACAGGCTCTTTCGGTGTGGTGGTAGCGGAAATCGCGACGCCGCTGGTGATGGTGCTGGCCGAACTGGTGCAGAACGCCATCGAGCACGCGTTCCCCGATGGCAGGCCGGGCAAGGTCGAGCTCGTCGTGGAACGTTCGGCGCGGTGGCTGGACGTCGTCATCCGGGACAACGGCCGGGGGCTGCCGTCCGGATTCTCGCTGGAACGCAGCGACGGCCTCGGGCTGCAGATCGTGCGGACACTTGTCGAGTCCGAGCTGCGCGGCTCGCTCTCGTTGCGCGGGCTGCGCGGGGACAGCGAAGAGCCGACCGCCGCCGGACGCCGGGGCGGCGGCACGGAGGCAGCGTTGCGGATCCCGCTCAGCCGCAGACTCTGAGCTCTCCCGAAGACCTGACGCCCTGAGACTTCACCCGAAGGCCTGACCCGGCTGCGGACACGTTTAAGGGCCGGCACCTCTGGATGGTGGTGCCGGCCCTGCAACGTGCGGGAGGACTTGAAGTCCTGGTGAGGTTTCGCGCCACCCGGGTGCGGGCGGTTTCCCCTCGGTTGTTAAACTCGAATCGGGTAGTTATCACCTCAGGTCGCTTGAGCGCAAGCCCACTCGCCTAAGAGATTTTCACCGCTTTGGGTTGTTCTGCTGTGACACTGTCTTGCTGTCACACTGTCCTGCTATGAAACTGTTTTGCTTGACCAGAAAGGTCAGGCGTTGGTACGCGTGCCGATGTGCGTACGGCGGCGCTTGAGAGCGCGTCGCTCGTCTTCGCTCATCCCGCCCCACACGCCAGCATCCTGTCCGCTGGCCAGAGCCCAGGCCAAGCAGTCGGACGCTACGGTGCAGCGGTGGCACACGGCCTTGGCCTCGGAGACCTGAGAGAGAGCAGGACCGCTGGTTCCCACGGGGAAGAACAGCTCGGGGTCCTCGTCTCGGCAGGCCGCGTCGTGGCGCCAGTCCATGTCGTGAGCTCCTTTATAACGGCGCGGTACTCCGCGCCATAGTCGTCATGGCGGTCGTTGTTTTGGGTGCTTGTGAATGCTTTCACGAAGCACCGCGTTCGACAAGGGTTTTCTGAAGATCGGTGAGTCAGCTCACCCGGCTGAGCGACACGTCTGACCTGCGGTTTCTGTCCGAAACGGCCACCCGTTGGGAAGCCCGAAGGAAGGCCGATGCGGTGAGTGGAGCTTCTGCGTCGACGAGCGGCATCTTGCACTTTGCCGCAGGCGATCAGGGGTCCAGTCGTCACACGATTACTGAGAGTGCGCCGGGGACGCTGAGGAAGTCCACCCGCGTCCGCTGCCCGACGAGGTCCCCATCCACCTGGAAGTTAACCGGCTCAGCTGCATCGATGCGGATCAGCGGCAGGTCATCGTGACGGAGGAGACGGCGTCCGCGCTGGTTGCTCTTGGTGACCAATGCTTGCCGTACATGCCTGAACACGGTGGGCAAACCCAGACCGCTCAACGCGAACAGGCCCAGTCCACCTTCGAACGAGCAGTCCTGGTTGAGGTGGATGGGCCGCTCGCCCAGGTAACTCCACGGATCGGTGTTCGACACGAAAGCGGTCAATACCTCGGCCGGGTCTTCACCCGGGATCCGCACGGTGAGCTTCGGGCGGCCCAGCGGCGGCCGGAAGTGCATCGACACCGCGGCCCGCAGATAGAGGGAGGCACTGGTCTGCTTGCCCCGCCGCTTCGCGACCCGCCCGACGACGTCGGCGTCCCAGCCGAGGCCGGCGTTGAAGGTGAACCAGTGGCCGTCGGCCAGCCCGAGCCCGACCTTGCGGTGCCGGTTGGCCTCCAGCGCGTTCAGCAGCTGGTGCGTCGCCTCGACCGGATCGTGCGGAATGCCGAGCGCGCGGGCGAAGACGTTCGCGGAGCCGCCGGGCACCACACCCAGCATCGGCGCGCCGCCGACCTCGGCCGGATTGCCGCCGGCGTCGGCGAGCAGGCCGTTGACGACCTCGTTCACCGTGCCGTCGCCACCGTGCGCCACCACGAGGTCGATCCCGTCGCGCGCGGCCGAGCGGGCGACCGCCATCGCGTGCCCGCGGTAGTCCGTCTCGACGACGTCGAGCTTGACCTGGCTGGCCAGCGCGTGAGCCAGCACGTCCCGGCCACCCGCGGTGGTCGAGGTGGCCTGGGGGTTCACGACGAGGATGGCACGCACTACCGCAGGGTAGGTGACGCCGGCTGAGGGCGGGAGCTCTCTGGCGCCCAAGGTGACGTACTGCTCACCATCCCCGAGACACTCCGTTGACCCTGTGGCGGGCGTTCCTCCTCTGCCGACGACTCCGTGACCATCGAGACAGCTGTGCCAGTCGTGACAAGTGCACCCGGGCCGACCGCCCGCTCATCGACGACACCTCAGAGTTTTACTCCCCGGCGGCCCGGGGAAAACGGCCGACCGGGTGGCATACCATCGAAAGTGCTCACGTACGGTGACTCGCCCTGGTCAGGCGCCGTACTCGGTGAAAACTTCCCGGAAGGCCGTTCTTCGTGTCGTTCGCCGACAGGTTCTCGCCCGCTCCCCGAGAGGTGCGCGCCGCCGGCGTGCTCACCGCGCTGCCCGGCGTCGCACTACTCGTTTTCGGGGTTGTCCTGCTGGTCAGGGGCCTGGGAGAGCCGACCCAGCCGGGCAACAACGTGCTCGCGGAGTTCGCCTATTACTTCATCCTGGCCCTTGCCGTGGTGGCGTGCGGCGCGGGACTCGTGCTCGGCAAGACCTGGGCCCGCTCGCCGGTGGTGGTCGTCTCGCTACTGCTGGTGGGTGTCGGCTGGTACGTCGCGGGGCCATCCGGGCAGCTCGCCTGGGGAATCCCGCTCGGCCTGCTCGGCATCGCCGTGCTCGTCCTGCTGTTCCGCCGCCCCTCCCGCGCCTGGGCCCTCGGCCTCGAAGACGGCGAGACCGAGGAAGAGGCCGCGGAACGCGGCGGTGCGGCGGGCCGCGCCGCCCGCCGCGAACGCGACGAGCAGTAGTCCGTGTGCTCAGACTGCCGCCACACGTGATCAGACTGCCGTCACGCGTGACTGGACTGCCGACACCGTGACGGCAGTCTGATCACGCGTGTGTGTCGCACAATCACGCGTGTGTGGTGTTCAGGCGTGGGTGGCGAGGGTGGTGAGGGCGTCGTCGGTGAGGCGGTTGACGGTCCACTCGTCCTGGGGGACCGCGCCGAGGGCCTGGTAGAACTCGGTCGCCGGGTTCCAGTCGAGGACCGACCACTCCAGGCGGGCGAAGCCGCGCTCGACGCATTCCGCGGCCAGCGTCGCCAGGAGGACCTTGCCGAGGCCCGAGCCGCGGAGCTCCGGGCGGACGTAGAGGTCTTCCAGGAAGATCCCGTGCAGCCCGCGCCAGGTGGAGAAGTTGAGGAACCACAGGGTGAACCCGGCGATCTCGCCGTCGACCTCGGCGACGTGCCCGAACAGCGCGGGCGCCTCGCCGAACAATGCCGTGCGCAGCTGGTCCGCGGTGAGGTGACACTCGTCGGGCGCGCGTTCGTACTCGGCGAGGTCGTGGACGAGACCGACGACGGTGTCGACGTCCTCGTCACGGATCCGGCGGATCCGGTCGTCAGTCATGCTGCTAGTCCTCCGGGATGGGCGGGATGTTGAGGTGCTCGATCTGCGGCTCGCCGCGCTCGTCGCCGAGCACGGTCACGCTGGCCGGGTCGAGTCCGAAGTGGACACCCGAGGTCGACGCCAGGCCGAGCCACCGCGCGACGAGCACGCGGCTGAAATGCCCGTGTCCCACCATGATCACCTCGCCGTCGCCGAGCGCGAGGCGGACGCGGTCGAGCAGCTTGTCCGCGCGGGCCCCCACTTCGTCCGCGCTTTCGCCGCCGGGGATCGGGTGCGACCACACCGTCCAGCCGGGTACGGTCTCGCGGATCGTCGGGGTGGTGACGCCCTCGTAGTCGCCGTAGTCCCACTCGCCCAGTTCCTCGGTGACCTCGTCGATCCGCAGGCCGGCCAGGTCCGCCGTGCGCCGCGCCCGCGTCCGCGGACTGGACAGCACCAGCGACGGGCTGCCGCCGAGCAGCGTGCGCAGGGTCGCGCCCGCCGCTCTGGCCTGGCCCTCGCCCGCCGGGGTCAGCGGGATGTCCGTGCGTCCGGTGTGCCGTCCGTTGACCGACCACTCGGTCTGTCCGTGCCGAAGGAGAAAGAGCCGATTTGCCACGTTGCGAATATAGCCTGCCGTCTGGTTAGCTACTGACGAGTAGCTTCGTGGAGGAGACGGTATGGCGCAGAATCCGACGTACGCGATGTGGCAGAAACTGGCCGCCAAACCCGGCGGGAAGCAGCTGTTCTCGTCGGCGATGTGCCTGCGTGTGCCCTATTTCCGGACGGTGCTGCCGTCGGTGCGGGACCTGCGGGCCGGACGCTGTGAGGTGACCGCCCCGAAATGGTGGGGTGTCTACAACCACATCGGCACTTTTCACGCCATCGCGGCCTGCAACCTCGCCGAGATCGCGATGGGCATGCTCGCCGAGGCGACCGTCCCGATGACGCACCGCTGGCTGCCCAAGGGGATGTCGGTCGAGTACGTCGCCAAGGCGGAGACCGGCCTGCGGGCGGTGGCCGAACTGCCGGAGCTCCCGGAGTTCGGCGACGACGGCTTCGAGCTCCCCGTTCCGGTGATGATCACCGACACCCACGGCAAACCCGTGGTGACGGCGGTCATCACCATCTGGGTGACCCGAAAGAAGGACTGACCCGTCAACTCGTCGACGAGTTGTGGTGTCTCGCGAACTGAGAGACCACGATTCGTCGACGAGTTGCGCGGTCAGTACTGCTGGTAGCGAACGTAGGTGTGCTCCTCGAACCGGACCGTCCCGGACGGCGAGGGCAGGCCGAGCCAGTGGTTGAGCAGCGGGGCGAGCGGGCCGCAGCCGCGTGCGGCGGGGAGCGCCAGGTCCTCGTCGTAGACCGAGAATTTGATCGTCTTCGGGTTGTCGGAGACGACCGTCGGGGTGCCCTCGTCGTGGACCACCGCGACGACCGGGTCCGCCGGGTTGGCGATCGCGCATCCCTTGGGCAGCAACGGATGGCGCAGCTCGGCGTAGAAGCCGAGCTCGCCGCGGCGCCGGTCGTCCGACAGGAAGTCGGAGTAGCCGCCGTACCGCAGCCTGAGGGTGGCGCCGGGCAGGCCGGGGATGCGTGCGGGCTCGTGTCGCAGGGCGCCGAAGACCTGGGCGTACTGGCCGTTGATCCGGCCTTCGGCGAAGGTCAGCCTGATCTCGCCCAGCTCCATCTTCCCGACCCGGCCGAACGTCAGGGATCCTTGCGAGACAAAGGCTTCACAGCGCCAGGTGCCGGGATCGGCGGTGGCCGGAAGCGCGGGGCAGTCCGCGAAGTCGAAGGTGGGCAATGGTTCCGGTGCGGGCGCCGCCGCGGCGGGCACGCTCAGTGCGAGGGTGACGGCTGTCGCGGCGACCCCGGCCGCGACCAGCTGGGAAAGTCTCATGGGCCGATCCTGGCCTCCCGGAGAGGTCGGTCACATCGGGGAAGTCACCCAGGGGAAGCCCCGAATCAGATGACCCGATCGAGTGAAACTTAACACCGTTTACCCAGCTGACGCGAATGTCGTTCGCATTCGCTCTTGTCTTCGCGCCAGCACGGTTAGACCATGCAGCGATGGTGTCCCCCCTCTCCCGCCGCCGCTTTCTCGGCCTCGCCGCGCTCAACTCCGCCGCCGCCCTTGGGCTCACCACCATTTCCGCCCACGCCGCCACCTCGGCCCGGACACCGCTGCCCGAGTTCTCGCCCGCCGTCGTGATCGGGACCGGTTACGGCGCCGCCGTCACCGCCCTTCGGCTCGGTGAGGCCGGAATCGCGACCACGATGCTGGAAATGGGCAGGCTGTGGACTGATCCCGGCAAAGACGGCAACGTCTTCTGCACGATGCTTTCCCCGGACGAGCGGTCGATGTGGTTCAAGAAACGCACCGAAGCCCCGCTCGCCTCCTTCCTCTGGCTCGATCTGGCGAACCACGACATTTCGCCGTACGCCGGCGTGCTCGACCGCGTGCATTTCGGGGACATGTCGGTCTACCTCGGCCGCGGGGTCGGCGGTGGCTCACTGGTCAACGGCGCCATGGCCGTCACCCCGAGGCGTGACTACTTCGAGGAGATCCTGCCCGCGGTCGACGCGGACGAGATGTACGGCAAGTACTTCCCGCGTGCCAACGCCGGGCTCGGCACGAACCACGTCGATCCGCGGTGGTTCGAGACCTGCCGGTCCTACAACTACGCGCGCGTCTCGCGCAAGGCCGCCGCGAAGGCGGGGTTCAAGACCACTTTCGTGCCCAGCGTCTACGACTTCGAGTACCTCAAGCAGGAAGAGGCCGGCACGGTGCCGCGCTCCGCGCTCGGCTCGGAGGTCATCTACGGCAACAACCACGGCAAGCGCTCGCTGGACAAGTCCTATCTCGCCGCGGCGCTCGGAACCGGCAACGTCACCATCCAGGCGCTGCGGGAGGTCCGCGAGATCAGCCAGCAACCCGACGGCACTTTCACCCTGGTGGTGCGCGAGATCGACGTGCTCGGCAACGTACTGGCCACCCGGCACCTCAGCACCCGTCACCTGTTCCTCGGCGCGGGCAGCCTCGGTTCCACCGAGCTGCTGCTGCGCGCCCGCGAGACCGGGCGGCTGCCCGCGCTCAACGGTGAGATCGGGCAGGGCTGGGGCACGAACGGCAACGTGATGCTGGGGCGCGCCAACCACCTGTGGGACACCACCGGCAGCCTGGAGTCGGGGATGCCCGCGCTGGGCATCGACAACTGGGACGATCCGATCAACCCGGTGTTCGCCGAGATCGCGCCGGTGCCCGCGGGGATCGAGACCTGGGCGAGCCTGTACCTCGCGATCACGAAGAACCCCGAGCGCGGGCACTTCAGCTACGACGGCGCCAGTGACTCGGCGAAGCTGCAGTGGACCTCGGCGCAGGGACAGCGCTCGATCGACGCGGCCAAGGCGCTGTTCGACAAGGTCAACCGGGCGAACGGGACGATCTACCGTCACGACCTTTTCGGCGACACGCGGGCGTTCGAGAACAGGTTCACGTATCACCCGCTCGGCGGGCTGGTGCTTGGCAAGGCCACCGACCTCTATGGCCGGGTCAAGGGCTACCGGAACCTTTACGTGACAGACGGTTCCCTGATCCCGGGGAGCACCGGCGTGAACCCGTTCGTCACCATCACCGCGCTGGCCGAGCGCAACGTGGAACGCGTTCTCGCCGAGGACATCCGGCGCTAGGGCGCGCGCTTCGAACGTCCGACACGGTGACGTCAGTCCCGCACGAGCGCGCCGAGGGTGGAGACGAAGGTGCCGGTGGAGTCTTCGCCCAGTGCGGCGAAGAAGCCCGCGTCGGCGCGCTCGACGTCCGCGAGCGCGCCCTTGACCACCGCCAGACCCGGGCCGGTGACCTGAAGCCGCCGGACCCGGGCGTCGGCGGGGTCCGGCGCGCGGTCCAGCAGGCCGCGCTCGGCGAGCTTGCGCACGACCTGGCTGGTCATCATCGTGTCGGTGCCCGCCCGCTCGGCCAGCCGTTGTTGCGTAGGCGCTTCGCCGCTCTGGCCGAGCCACCAGGTGGTGGTCAGTAACACGAACTGCACATGCGTGAGGTCGTGGGGCGCCAGCGCGGCCCGCATGGCCCGCTGCCACGACAGTGTCACCCGCCAGAGCAGGAAGCCGGGGCTCTGTTCGGGGCCTTGCCAGCGTGACGCCGGGTTCGCTGTCATACCCGGCAGGATGCCTCAGCCAGTTTCGCGAGCGCGCGCATGGCTTCCGGTACGTCCTCGGTGACGACCGGGCCGAACTCCTTCGCCATCTCCGGGGGGCCGTCGATCTCCACCCGATGGGTGATCGTCGTGAGGCCGTCGGCCGTGGTGAGCCGGTGGCCGAACCGCAGGACGCCGCCCGGGATCGCGGTCTCGTCGCTGAAGGCGACACCCGGCTCGACCTCGGTGAGGATGTACGTGATCAGGGGCTGGCCGGGGATCGTCATCGTCCCGCCGCTGCCGGGGGCGAACGGGCCGTCGAGGGTGATCGCTTCGAGCGAGGTGTCCCATTCGGTCCAGCGTGAGACGTCCGACCAGAGTGCCCAGACGGCGTCGGCCGGGGCGGTGGTGGTCACGGTGTGCTCGTACTCGTAATTTGCCATGCGCGCATACTATATGCGCGCATAGTACTTGGGCAAGGGTCGGTTTCGTGTCAGGCGGCCGCCGGGCTCAGTTGCCGCCTGAGCGCAGCTTCTCGTAGTAGGACACGCAATCGTCGTAGCTCGGCAGTAGTCCCTGATCCCGCGCTTCGGCCAGCGTCGGCGCGTCGCGGTCCTTTTCGGACAGGATCTGCTCGATGCCGGCGGGCCAGGGCAGTTCGAGCGCCGGGTCCAGCGGGGTGATCCCGTGCTCACCCGTCGGGGTGTACGGCTCGGAGCAGATGTACGCCATCGCGGTGTCGTCCTCGAGTGCGATGAACGCGTGCCCGAGCCCCTCGCTGACGTAGACCGCGCGGAAATCGGTGTCGTCGAGGCGCACCGCGTCCCACTGACCGAAGGCGGGCGAGCCGACCCGCAGATCCACGATCACGTCGAGCAGCGCGCCCTGCGGGCAGTAGACGTATTTCGCCTGCCCCGGCGGGGTGTCGGCGAAATGCACGCCGCGAATGGTGCCGCGCCGGGAAACGCTGTGATTGGTCTGGGACAGCCGCAGGGGGTAGCCGACGGCTTCGCGGACGGCCTCACCCTGGAACGGCGCGACGAACAGACCGCGATCGTCGGGAAAAGCGCGGGGGGTGAATTCGTAGGCGTCGGGGATCTTCAGTCGGCGGGCTCGCATGGTCTGCACTCTATTTCTCAATCGATTCAGTGAATCCCAAACCGGATGGACGTCTTGGGAAAAGGGTTTGACCAGGATAAACGATCCGCACTTTGTGACTTGAGACGCACCATGGGGCCAAGCCCGGTGACCTTGCTGGCACAATGGTTTTACCGCCGCGTCCACGGCCATCGCCTCACCAAGGCAGAGATGGCCGCTGTGACGCTTCGCCGACAGGCCGGCGCTACCGCGCTGGGCTGCCGTGCCGGAGGACAAGTTTCCACAGGTGGCGGGTAGCTCCATTCCCCACGGCCACCGGTGGTCCCCCGCTCGCAGTCCCAGGAGATTCCAGTGACTTTCGCCCGAACCGCGCGGACCGCGTCCCCCACTGGGGAGACGACGGATCCGATGAACGGAATGACGATGAACGACCAGGTCCGCACCGAAACCGCTGCGGAAGCCGCCCCGCCCGTCACGGGTGAGCACGCACCGGTGACCGACGAAGAGATCTTCCGCGGCCATGAGGGCGGCAAGCTCTCGGTGGCGGCCGTGCGGCCGATCTCCGCCCCGCGTGACCTCTCCATCGCGTACACCCCGGGGGTGGCGAAGGTCAGCCGCGCCATCGCGGAGGACGCGTCGAAGGCCAAGCGCTACACCTGGGCGGACAGGCTGGTCGTGGTGGTCAGCGACGGCACGGCGGTGCTCGGCCTCGGCGACATCGGCGCCAGCGCGTCGCTGCCGGTCATGGAGGGCAAGTCGGTTCTGTTCAAGACGTTCGGCGGGCTGGATTCGATTCCGCTGGTGCTCGACACCACCGACGTCGACGAGATCGTCGAGACGCTCGTCCGGCTGCGCCCGTCCTACGGCGCGGTGAACCTCGAGGACATCTCGGCGCCGCGCTGCTTCGAGATCGAGGACAAGCTCAAGGAAGCGCTCGACTGCCCGGTCATGCACGACGACCAGCACGGCACCGCGATCGTCACCCTCGCCGCGCTGCGGGGCGCGAACCTGGTGCTGGACCGCGACATCAAGGCCGAGCGCGTGGTCATCTCGGGCGCGGGCGCGGCGGGTGTCGCCTGCGCGAAGATCCTGCTGGCCGCGGGCGTCGCCGACGTCACGGTGCTGGACTCCAAGGGCATCATCCACGGCGGCCGCCAGGGGCTGAACTCGAGCAAGCAGTGGGTGGCCGACACCACGAACACCGCCGGGCTGACCGGCGGCCTCGCCGAAGCGCTCAAGGGCGCGGACGTGTTCCTTGGGCTGTCCGGCGCGACGATCGACGAGTCGCTGCTGGGCGGCATGGCCAAGGACTCGATCGTGTTCGCGCTGTCCAACCCGGATCCGGAGGTCCACCCGGAGATCGCGGCGCGCTACGCCTCGATCGTCGCCACCGGGCGCAGCGACTTCCCGAACCAGATCAACACCGTGCTCGCGTTCCCGGGCGTCTTCCGCGGCGCGCTGGACTCCGGCGCGCGGTCGATCACGGAGAACATGAAGCTCGCCGCGGCCGACGCGATCGTCGCGGTGGCGCAGGACGACCTCGGCCCGGACCGCATCGTCCCGAGCCCGCTCGACCCCCGCGTCGCCCCCGAGGTGGCCGCCGCGGTCGCCGCGGCGGCGCGCAAGGACGGCGTCACGGCTTAAGGGACAGCTGAAGGTCGCCTTGGGTGCGTTGAGCGCACCAAGGGCGACCTTCAGCAGGCTGAACGCACCAAGGGCGACCTTCAGCCGCGTGTCAGGAGCCGGGCCAGGCGATGCCGGGGGAGGTCGATCAGCCGGGCGTCCTTGAGCTCCTCTGGCACGCTCAGCGAGACGTTGGCCAGGCGCGCGTGGGCGCGCATGAGCAGCTCGTCCGGGTGCTCGACGATGTCCGCGACGACGACCGCGTGCTTGTTGTCGGGGGTGCTGCGCAGCAGGCGCAGCTTGTACTTCGCGCCGACCAGGTCGTTCAACGCCTTCTGCGCCGCCGCGTCCGCGAGGTCGGGGTGGGCGTTCGGCAGCAGCAGCGCCAGCCGCCGGGCGTTCGTGCCCAGCAACGTCCGCAGCAGCCAGGGCCCGGGGTCGGCCGTCAGGTCCATCGCGACGGCGTCGCCCTCCGGGCCGGAAATCGACCAGTCGACCGGTCTGCTTTCGACCCCGAGCCCGCCCTCGGCGGCGATCTCGTACAGCTTGTCCAGCAGCGCCGGTTTCGTGCTGCCCGCTTCGACCGACTGCGGCCCGTGCGTGTAGATCGCGGCCTTGCCCTTGCCGCCGCGGATCTTCTTCGCCTTCGCTGTGGGCTGGCACACATAGAGGTCCGCCGAGCTGCCGATGGCCTGCGCGCCGAAGTAGCGGTTGAAGTCCGGCAGGATCGCCTCGAACGTCAGCCCCAGCGTCGCCAGCGACCGCTGCACCTGCGCGCCCAGCGCGGGGTGCCGGACGCTATAGCCGTACGCCAGCAGCAGGCGGCCGTCGGTTGGCTCGCGCAGCGCCTGCACCCCGCGCGACGCGAACAGGCCCATCCCCTCGGGGGTGTAGGGCGGGTCGGTGAACACCAGGTCGGCCCGGCCGGAGATCGACGGCGGCAGCCCCACGCGCAGGTCGGCGTGCAGCGTCCGGATCGAGCCCTCGCTTACCTCCTCGACGTACGCGAGCACCCGGTCGTCGAGGTCGACCACGGTCAGCTCGGTGTCGGGGCGCACCGCGCGCACGGCCAGCGAGGTCAGGTCGTGGTCGCCGAGGAACAGGATCCGCGCGGAGCCGAGGTCGTAGCGTGAATCGAGCCACAGCGCCCGCCTCAGCACGGTCTCCGGGGTGGCCTGGACGTGGTCCAGCGCGGACAGCGGCGGCGGCACGCTGTCGACGTAGCCGGTGATCCTGGCCAGCAGTTCTGTCCGCTCGGCCAGCGCGGCATCGATCGGATCGCCGTACGCCGGCAGCTGGTAGCGGGCGTAGGCGGCCCGCGCGCCGGGCGCGATCCGGACCCCGGCGTCGGACCGCTCGAGATCGTCGCCGAGCGCGGCCAGCAGCTCCTCGACGCTGCGCCGTGGCGCGCTGCTGGCGCGGACGAGTTCGCCGAGGTCGTGCCGCCCTTCGCGGAGCAGGCCAAGGACCCGGAACAGCGGTCCCAGGTGGACACCGTGCGCGGCGATGACGTCGTCGAGTGAGCTCACGGCGCGAGCCTAGCCGCACGGGTTTCTGGGACACCGTGCCAACAGGCGGGATGTGGGCTACGGTTTTTCAACCAGACATGGGGAGTAGCGCGTGACTATCGAGTTCCGTGGCGTGACCAAGCGGTATCCAGACGGGACGGTCGCCGTCAACGACCTCAATCTCACGGTCGACGACGGCACGATCACCGTGTTCGTCGGCCCGTCCGGCTGTGGCAAGACCACCTCACTGCGGATGATCAACCGCATGGTCGAGCCCACCGCGGGCAGTGTCCTGCTCGACGGCAAGGACGTCAGCGAGGGCGATCCGGCGCTGCTGCGGCGCGGCATCGGCTACGTCATCCAGCACGCCGGGCTCTTTCCACATAGGACGGTCCTGGACAACGTCGCCACCGTGCCGCTGCTGTCCGGCTGGGACAAGGCCAAGGCCCGCAAGCGCGCGGCCGAGCTGCTGGAGACCGTCGGCCTGCCCGCCGAGCTCGGCAAGCGGTACCCGGCACAGCTTTCCGGCGGCCAGCAGCAGCGCGTCGGCGTCGCGCGGGCGCTCGCCGCGGACTCGCCGGTGCTGCTGATGGACGAGCCGTTCTCGGCCGTCGACCCGATCGTCCGCGAAGAGCTGCAGGACGAGCTGCTGCGGCTGCAGTCCCAGCTGGGCAAGACCATCGTGTTCGTCACCCACGACATCGACGAGGCCGTCCGGCTCGGCGACAAGATCGCGGTCCTGCGTGTCGGCGGGGTGCTCGCCCAGTACGGGACGCCGTCGGACGTGCTGCGCCACCCGGTGGACGACTTCGTCGCGTCGTTCGTCGGCCGCGACCGCGGCTACCGCGGGCTTTCGTTCCTGTCCGCCGACGGCGTCGAGGTCATCGACGCCGAGCGGGTCGAGGTCGGCACCACGCTCCCCGGGCCGAATCCCGGCTGGCTGATCGCGGTCAACGCCGGGGGCCAGCCGCGTGGCTGGCTGCCTCCGAATTCCACTGTGGACGGTCCGGTGACCGAGGATCAGCTGGTCGCGGGCGGTTCCCTCTACCAGCAGGGCACGCCCATCCGCGGTGCGCTCGACGCCGCGTTGTCCTCACCCGCCAGCCTCGGCGTGGTCGTCGACGCCGAGCACCGGGTGCTCGGGGTGGTCAAGGCGAAGCAGGTGCTGGAGATCATCGAGGCGACACCCCAGGCCTCGTGATGGGTGACTTCTTCGGCGAACTCGGGCGCTACCTGAGCAGCGCCAACACCCGGACGCAGATCCTCGGCGACCTGCTCGACCACGTCTATCTCGCGCTGCTGCCGCTCGTGCTCGGCATCGTGCTCGCGATACTGGCCGCCTGGCTCGGCTATCGCTGGCACCCGGCCCGCGGCGTGCTGCTCGTGCTGTCCAACCTGCTCTACACGATCCCGTCGATCGCGCTGTTCGTCGTGCTGCCCGGCATCATCGGCACCCAGATCGCGAACCCGGTCAACGTGGTGGCGGCGCTGACGATCTACACCACGGCGCTGCTGGTCCGCCCGGTCCTCGACGCGCTCGACGCGGTACCGCCGCACGTCATCGCGGCGGCCACGGCCGTCGGTTACCGGCCCGCGCGCCGGTTCCTGGCCGTCGAGCTCCCGCTGGCCGTCCCGGTCCTCGCGGCCGGGGTGCGGGTCGCGGCGGCGAGCAACATCAGCCTGGTCAGCGTCGGCGCGCTGATCGGCACCGGCGGGCTCGGCCTGCTGTTCACCGAAGGATTCACCCTGTCGTTCTTCTCGCCGATCGTGGTCGGCATCGTGCTGACGCTGGTCCTCGCGCTGGGCGTCGACCTCCTGCTCGTCGGGCTGCGCACCCTCCTGACGCCCTGGGAACGCGCGACGACGGCCAAGTCCACGGTGGTGAGTGCCGCGTGATCGGCGACCTGTTCACCTGGTTCGGCGACCCGGCCCACTGGCAGGGGACCGACGGCGTGTGGAACCGGCTTCTGCAACACCTCGGCTACACGTTCTTCGCGCTGGCGATCGCGCTCGTGATCGCCGTCCCGCTCGGGTTGTTCGTCGGCCACACGGGCCGGGGCGGGGT
>NZ_JAYMZS010000100.1:0-34116 GCF_035828755.1 Amycolatopsis sp. H20-H5
GACCAGGTGTGGGACTGCCCGCTCGAACCCGCGCCGGGAGCTTCGGTGGGAACCTGCAACTGGTCGCCCTGCACGCCGCTGCCGGTGCTCGTCGATTGATCGGTCGGCTGGTCGGTCGTTGTCGCCGCGGCGTCACCGTTGGTCAGCGCGATCGCGAGCAGGCTCGCCGCCGCGGTGCCGACGAACGCGATCCCGGCGGTGACCAGCCCGACCCTGCGCCTGCCGTCGTCCCGGCGGGTCATCCGTTGCCGCTTCGTCCCATCCATGGTCGTCTCGTCCTCTCGTCCGGCACTGAGGACGAGTGTCGGCGGCGGACCTGGGAACGAGCTGTACGGAAGCTGTCGGTTTGCCAGGTTCCGCGGTCAGCGCGAGGTGATCCGGGGCGCGTCGGCAGCGCGAGGACGCGCTCCAGCAGGTCCGAGCGACCCTCGGCCCCGTCCGCAAGACCCTGAAGGCCACCTTCACAGCGTTTTACGCCGTGAAGGTGGCCTTCAGGGGCTTGCGGGATCCGGTGCTGGGATTCAGGCGGTGGTTTCGTTGCCCTGCAGGCAGTCGCGCAGCCGGATCAGCCCGTCGCGCATGCGGGTCTTGACGGTGGCGAGGGGGACGTCGAGTGCTTCGGCGACCTCGCGGTAGGTGCTGCCGTGGTAGTAGGCCATGACCACCGCTTGCCGCTGCAGTTCGGTCAGTGCGGTCAGGCAGCGCCGGACCTGCCGCTGCTCGGCCCTGGTGACGGCGGTTTCGGAGACCTGGTCGAAGGGGCGGTCGCGCGCGCTCTCGAACGAGGCCGACCGCTCGCGTGCCCCGGCCGCCTGCGCCGAGCGGACCCGGTCCACCGCGCGGCGGTGCGCCAGCGTCAGCAACCACGTCATCGCGGAGCCCCGCTCCGGCGCGTAGCCGGGCGCGGACCGCCAGACCTGCAGCCACACCTCCTGCGAGACCTCCTCGGCCTGCGCCGCGTCGAGGAGCAAGCGGCGGATCACGCCGTAGACCCGTGCGGAGCAGAGTTCGTAGAGGGCTTCGAAGGCTCGTTCGTCGCCCCGCGCGACCCGCGCGATGAGTGCTTCTGCCGTCGGCTCACGGGGGGTGTCCGAGGTGAACCGCAGTTCTTCGCGAGACGTGTGCACGCCACCCATCCTCACTGGGCCGGATGACGGAACGGCCCGAGCCCGAACGGACCACCTTGGCCGCCGGACCCGTGCATTCATACAGCACGGCGGACCACCCGCGGCGACCGTCCGGTCACTCAGGAGCAGATCGGGCGGGCACTGCGAGAATGGCTCCCGTGCCCGTGATCGGAACGACAGCGCTGGTCATCGCCCTGCCCGCCGCGGAACCGCTGCTCGCCGCCGCCCGCGACGTCAGCCCCGAGCTGGTCCGGCCCGGACTCGTCGCGCAGGTGACGGCGTTGTACCCGTTCCTCCCGGCCGCCGAGCTGACCGCGGACGTCGAACAGGCCGTCCTGGAGCTCGCCGCCACGACGCCGGTGACCGAGGTGGCGCTGACCGAGCTCGTCGGATCGCCCGGCTTCCTCGCCGCTGCCGCACCCGCCCTGCAGCCGCTCGCCGACGCGGCTTGCGCCCGCTGGCCGCACGTACCGCCCTACGGTGGCCGGTTCGGGCCGCGCCCCCGCGCCCACCTCACCGTGGCGATGGGCGCGAACGAGGACGAGCTCGCCAGAGCCGCCGTCCTGGCCCGAGCCCGCCTGCCCCTGACTGCTCGCGCGGACGCCCTGCACCTGGTCGTCCTCACCGGCGACGGCTGGCGCCTCCGCCTCGCGTTCCCCTTCGCCCAGCCCTAGCGGCCTCCGTTGGGCGTGGTCCCCTGAAGGCCACCATGAGGGCGTCTAGGTCCCTCATGGTGGCCTTCAGGGACCACTGGAATCGGGCAAGTCGGGATCAAACGGACTGCAGTGCGGCAAGTTCGTCAGTCGACGGTGGGTGAGCGGGCGCTTTCCAGCAGTCGGCGGGCGAGGGCCAGTCTTGGGGCGTCGATCATCTCGCCCGCGACCCGGACCGCCGCGCCCGATTCCCCGGCGGCTTCGAGCACGCGCCTGGCCCAGTCCAGCTCCTTTTCGGTCGGGGCGAACGCCTCGTTGACGGCGGCCACCTGCCGGGGGTGCAGGCACAGCTTGCCGCCGAAGCCGAGCGCGCGAGCCCTCCCGGCCGAGTCGCGGACGAGCCCGGCGTCGTCGAGGTCGGTGCACACCCCGTCGACCGGTGCGACCAGTCCGGCCGCGCGCGAGGCGATGACCAGGCGTGACCGCGCGTAGAGCAGCTCACGCTCGGTCGCGTCGCTGGGGGAGACCCCCGCGTCGAGCCCGAAGTCGAGGTTGCCGAACAGCAGCCTGGTGACACCGGGGACCTCCGCGAGCCGGTCGGCGTCCCGCACGCCGCGGGCGGACTCCACCAGCGCGTACAGCTCGACGCCCACCACGGCGGCGATCGCGGTGGCGGTTTCGACCTCGGACTTGGGCAGCACGATCGCCCGCAGTCCCGCCGCGCCGGCCAGCGCCGCGAGGTCCCGTTCGTGCCAGGGCGTGCCCACGGCGTTGACGCGCACCGCGGCCCCCTGCTCCCGGACGAACGCGGCGACCGCCGCGCGGGCGGCGTCCTTGTCCGCGGGCGCGACCGCGTCCTCGAGGTCGCACAGCACGAGATCGGCACCGGCGGTCGCCGCCTTGGCGAAGCGATCCGGCCGGTTGCCGGGCACGAACAGCAGTGATCGCGCGGTCACGTCGGCTCCTCGTCGAGCCCGGCCGCCCGCCGGCTCCGCTCGTCCCACACCGGTTCCACGTCGGCGAACCGCGGGCCGTGGCCGCGGCGGTAGACCAGCAGGGTGCGTTCGAAGGTGATCACGATCTTCCCCTCCTGGTTGAACCCGATCGTGCGCACCGACACCACCCCGGCTTCAGGCCGTGACGCCGATTCGCGGGCGCTCAGCACCTCCGACCGCGAGTAGATCGTGTCGCCCTCGAACACCGGGTTCGGCAGCCGGACCCGGTCCCAGCCGAGGTTCGCCAGCACGTGCTGGGAGATGTCGGTGACGCTCTGCCCGGTGACCAGGGCGAGGGTGAAGGTCGAGTCGACCAGCGGTTTGCCCCACTGCGTCTGCGCGGCGTAGTGGCGGTCGAAGTGCAGCGGCGCGGTGTTCTGGGTGAGCAGCGTCAGCCAGGAATTGTCGGTCTCGGTGACCGTGCGGCCCAGCGGGTGCCGGTAGACGTCGCCGACCACGAAGTCCTCGAAGTACCTGCCTTGCCAGCCCATGTGCGTTTCCTCTCCGCCGGGGCGGGGTCCCGGCCCGCCTGGTTCCACTCTGCGGTGCGCACACCTGTTCGCGCATGCTGGGAACGCCCGCTCGCCGATCGGTAAGGAGCACTCGATGTCAGGACCGCTGGCCGGACTGGTCGTCGTCTCACTCGAACAGGCGGTCGCCGCGCCGCTGGCCACCCGGCACCTGGCCGACCTCGGCGCCCGGGTGCTCAAGATCGAGCGGCCGGGCACCGGCGACTTCGCCCGCGGGTACGACCGGACGGTGCACGGGCTTTCCAGCCACTTCGTCTGGCTCAACCGGGGCAAGGAGAGCGTGGCGCTGGACGTCAAATCCGAGCAGGGCGCGCGGACGCTGCGTCGGCTCATCGACCGCGCGGACGTGTTCGTGCAGAACCTCGCGCCCGGCGCCGCGGACCGGCTCGGCGTCGGCTCGGCCGTGCTCGCCGAGAGCCACCCCGAGCTCATCACCTGCGACATCTCCGGCTACGGCGCCACCGGCGGGTACCGGCACCGCAAGGCCTACGACCTGCTCATCCAGTGCGAGGCCGGGCTGGTGTCGATCACCGGCGGCCCCGACGCCCCCGCGAAGGCGGGCGTTTCCGTCGCGGACATCGCCGCCGGGATGTACGCCTACAGCGGCATCCTCACCGCGCTGTACGAGCGCCGCGCGACCGGCCGGGGCCAGAACCTGGAGGTCTCGATGCTGGAGGCGCTCGGCGAGTGGATGGGATATCCGTACTACTACACGAACTACGGCGGCACGGCGCCCGCGCGGGCGGGGGTGGACCACCCGACGATCGCCCCCTACGGTGCGTTCGTGACCGCGGACGGGGTGACCATCCAAATAGGACTCCAGAACGACCGGGAATGGCGGGAGTTCTGTACGTCCGTGCTGGTCAGGGCCGACCTGGTGGTCGACCCGCGGTTTTCGGCCAACGCCGATCGGGTGGTCCACCGCGCGGTGCTCGACGGCCTGATCGGCGAGGTCTTCGCCGGGCTCGACGAGGCCGAACTGGTGAAGCGCCTCGAAAACGCCAAGATCGCCCACGCGCGGCAGCGCACCATGGCGGAGTTCGCGGCCCATCCGCAGCTCGCCGAACGGGACCGCTGGCGTTCGGTCGCCACGCCCGCCGGGCCGGTCGACGCGCTCCTGCCGCCGGTGACCGTGCGCGGCCGCGAACCGGTGATGGGCCCGGTGCCCGCGCTGGGCGAGCACACCGGCGAGGTCCTCGCCTGGCTCGACACCCCGTCGTGACCGGGGGCCCGGCGGTCAGACGTGCGTGACCAGCAGGGTCACCCCGGCCTCACCGCCGCAGTCGACGAGGATCGGGCCGACGCCGTTGCCCACGTTCGGGGCCAGGGTCGCCTTCGCCACGAACCCGTGCGGGTCGGCCTTCAGGATCCGCGGGTTCTCCAGGATGGAGTGCTCCGGCGAGCCGCCGTAGACGGCCTTGAGGCCGGTGCCGCCGCCGCAGTTGCCCGTGATGGTCACCTCTTCGCCCCGGTTGAGCGTCGGGTTCGGGCCGACCTCGACGTGGGCCCGCGCCCCCTTGGGTAGCAGGCCGCCCTGGTCCGTGCCGGTCACGCTGCTCCCTGTGGCTTGGATGCCCTGGGTGTTTGCTGACGCGCTGCCCGCGCCGAAGACACCGGTGACGAGTCCGGCCGCGGCGATGATCCCGGTCAGTGCGCGAAACGTTTTCTTTGTGTTCGGCAAAATTTCCCCTTCTTCTGGTGTCCTTTTCGGACACTCGTTACCCTTGCCCGGTCCCGGAAACGGGATCCGTCAGGTAAGTCGCCGGAGGGGGTGCGGCGGGTTCGCGGCGACCCCGAAGGTGATTCGGATCACTCTGGGTGAGCACGGTGGCGTGCGTGGCGCGGAGGTGCCCGGAGTCCTGCCTGGGCCGTTGGGGTGTAGCACGGTTGGGTGATGCTGCGGATGCCGGTCCAGACTGATCAACCGTCCCCGAGGTGGGTGCTACGCTCGACAAAGGCCATTGATTCATGGCGTTACCCAAGTACTTCCGCACGGGAATTCGCGGGCGCTTTCACCGGGTGCCGCTGAGGCCCGGAACGTCGAGGAAGGTTGCTTCTGGGCATGGCGGACAGGTTCGAATTCGTCCTGAGCAGTGTCGAAGCCGTGATCGTCGGCCAGGCGCTCGGGTCCGATGTCCGGCAGTACCCGTTGCGATTCGGGAACATCACGGTGGATCCCGCCCGATTCCTGCAGGTGGCGAAGCATGTCCACGCCGCGCTCGAAGAGCGGAGGCTGTCCGCCGACGGTGACCTGCATCCCGGTATCCGCACGGCGTTCGGGCTGCTCGGCGCGCACCGCGTGGCCGTGGCGGTCAACGGGGTCGACGGGCTCGGCGGCGACATCGCGGTGCTGACCCTGACCGACGGCGCGCAGGCACTGGGCATCACCCAGGCGCCCGGTGAGGACGATCTGCAGTTCTCCCTGTTCGCGGACGAGGATCTCGTCGACGTCGTCGCCGGGGTCCTGCCGCCCGCGCGCGCCGCGACCACCGGCGAGCACACCGTGCGCCGCCAGGCCACCCACGCCGTGTCGGCGATGACGGCCCGCCGCCGCGCGGAGGCCGACGCCGACGAGGAAGAGACCGATGCGTTCGGCAACATCGAGCTGAAGGGCGTCGTCCGCCCGGCACCGCGCGAGCGGAGCCGTTCGTGGCGCCCGCCCGCCCCCGGCGGCGCCGACGTCATGGAGCGCGTGCTGGCCGCGCCGCGGCTCGGCGGCGGGCATCTCACCGTCACCGGCTGGAGCAGGCGGGGTGAGCGGCTCGTCGCCCCGCCCATCGGCTGGCTCGACACCGAGGACGGCCGGTACCTCGTGCGCACCACCACCGGCGAGTCCGGTGAGCTCAGTGCCGACTACATCCCGGCGGCGCGCGGCGAAGTCGCCGCCGCCGTGCACCGCGCGATAGCCACGATCTACTGACCACCTGCCCGCGACACAGCCATGAGGAAGGACGTCCGATGAGCGAGGACCCGGTTCCCGCCACTCCCGCCGAGCCGCTCCAGCCCCGGATCGGGCTCAGCGGCGCCCAGCTGCGCGTCATGGCCAAGCAGGGCGGCTTCGCGGTGGACGAGGCGACCGGCAACCAGATGATCACCTCGCTCGAAGGCGTCATCGACACGCTCACCGCGCGCTGGACAGCCCTGCAGAAACTCGGCCAGTCACCCCTGATGAGCGCCACGGCGACAGCGCAGTGGGTGTCGGGGCACATGCTGAACACCGCGAACGACGACCGCGGCCTGCTGACCCAGCTGCAGCAGGCGCGCGACGAGTTCCCGGCGTACGTCGAGGCGATCAAGCTCGCCAAGGAGAACTACCGCAACAGGGAACAGGGCACCCGTGACGTCGTCACGGAGCTCGGCCCGGACCAGCAGAGCTGAAGGAGACGACCGTGGCCACCGTCAACCCCGCGCAGTCGGTTTCCGACCCCTCTTCGCCGGACTACGACAAGCACAGCCCGCTCTACGACGTCACCGCGGACTCGTCCTCGGCCTACTACGTCGGCCCGCTCGTCGGCGACGCGCAGTCCGGTGACGAGATCCGCTCCGGCGCGGCCGCCCAGGTCGACCACGAGATCGCGTCGGGCTGGCTCGGGTCGGTCGTCGACCCGATGACCAAGGACAGCCACGTCCAGTGGCTCTACCAGCAGCGGCTCGACCAGGCCAAGCAGGGCCTCGACCAGGGGCTGACCATCCGCGACTCCGGCGGCGCGCCGCACACGCTGTGGGCCAACGCCTCGCACGAGCAGATGAACGCGGCCATCTCGCAGAACGCCAACTCGGCCACGGTCGCGGAGTCCTCCGAGGAGTGGGTGCGGCTCGGCAACGAGCTGGCGACCCACCAGAAGAACCTCGCCTCGGCGATCAGCGCGAGTTCGGGCGACTGGCAGGGCGGCGGCGGCGACGCGGCGCGCGAGCACCTGGCGAAGGTCGGGCAGTGGCTCGGTTCGACGGCCAAGGGCGCCACGCTGACCGGCCGCCAGCAGCAGATCCACTCGCAGACGTTGAACGAGACGCAGAAGCAGATGGCGGCGAACCCGCCCGTGCGGTTCTCCGTCCAGGACGCGAACGCCCGGCTCCAGCAGATCACCGACCCGGTCCAGTACGCCGCGCAGGCTTCGCAGGACATGCAGACCTACCGCGCGCAGCAGGCGGCCCGCGACCACGCCGCCGGGATCATGTCGCAGTTCGACGACACCATCGGCTCCGCGATCGCCACCCCGGCGTTCCCGCCGCCGCCGAAGCTCCCGGGTTCGCCCAGCGGTGGCGCTTCCGGTGGGGGAGCGGGCGGGGACGGCGGTGCCCCCGCCGGAAGCGCTGACGCGGCGAGTGCCCGGCAGCAGCCGCTCCCCGACGGCTCGCCCGCGGTGCCGGGCGGCGATGGGCCCGGAGGCTCGAAGGCCGTGGCGTTCGAAACGGGTGACGGCCCCGGTGGCGGGAGTGGTTCCGGCGGCCATGGTTCCGGCGGCAGCGGCTCCGGCGGCGCGAACATGCCGCCGCTGACCATGCCCGGCGGTTCCGGTGGTGGCAGCCCGTCCGGGTTCGGCTCGCCCGGCCTGCCGCAGCACGACGAATCGACCAAGTCCGCCGGGTACGTCCCGGCGGCGGCCACGGCCAACCCGCCGGGGTTCACCGTCCCCGACCTGCCCCAGGGTGGTTCGACCACCGGCGGACAGGCCCGGCCCGGCTTCACGCCCCCGTCCTTCACCCCGCCGCCGTTCACTCCCGCGACCGGGGGTTCCGGTTCCAGCCTCGGCGGTGGCATCGGCCGCGGCGGCGGCATCAACGGGGACAGCATCAGCAGCCGCCTGTCCGGCGGCAGCGGGTCGGGCTCCGCGGGCGGGCTCGGCGGCCTGCGTGGCGGTGGCCTTGGTGCGGGCGGTTCCGGCGCGGGCGGCACCGGCGGGTTCCGGACGGGCGGGGTGGCTTCGGGCGGGCTGCCGCCGGGCGCCGGAGCCGGTGCGGCCGCCGAGGCCGAGGCGCTGGCCGCGCGCAACGGGGTGGCCGGTGCCGCGGGCAAGGGCGGCGCCGCGGGCTCGCCGATGGGCGGCGGCATGGGCGGCGGCCGCGGCGGCAAGAAGGAGGACGACGCCGAGCACCGGCTCGCCGACTACCTCGAGAGCGACGACCCCGATCTCTTCTCCGCCGAGGAGGCCATCGCGCCGCCGGTGATCGGGGACTGGAAGAACAAGGACTGGAAGTGAGCGCGCATGCCTTCGTTTGAGGTCGAACCGGATGACCTCGTCGCCCATGCCAGCCATCTCGACGGCCTGGTGCACCGGCTCGAAACCGCGGTGTCCGCGTCGGACACCGCGCTGTCGACGGGCGCGTACGGGCTGTTGTGCGCGTTCCTGCCGCCGATCGTCAACCCCACCGGCGAAAAGGCGAGGGATACCCTGAGCGCGTCGGTCGAGGGTGTCCGGACCAGTGCCGATAACGTCCGCAAGACCGCCACGGCGTATCGGGACGGGGATCAGGCCAACGCGCGACCGTTCATCCGCCGGCTGGCGTCGGACAGCTGACCTTCTTCGTAGGAGAGCAAAAGCATGACCAGCGCGAACGGGATCGGTGATTTCGTCACCGACCCCGACGAGGCCATCCGCCGGATGGACCAGTGGGCCCAGGGGTTCGCGGACAAGGCCCAGCGATACCAGGCGGCGCAGGAACGGACGGAACAGCTCCGGCTGACGGCCACCAGCAGCGACGGCGCGGTGCGGGTGACCGTCGGCGCCGACGGCGGCGTGACGGGCCTGGAGTTCAGCAACAAGGCCAGGTCGTTCCCGCTGGACGAGCTCTCCCGGCAGATCCTGGCGACCATGCACCGGGCGCAGTCCGGGATCGCCGACCAGGTCGCCGGGGTGATGGCCGAGCAGCTGGGCGACGAGGACCCGGAGACCCGGTCGCTGGTGCTCGACAACCTGCGCAGCCGCTTCCCGGATCCGGACGAGGAACCCGGTGACGAGCCGGACGACGGGCCCGGCCCGGACACCACCCCGCCGCCCGTTCCGCCCGCCGCGCCGGGACCCGCGCCCCAGCCACCCGCGTCTCCCGGCGTCACCCCGCCCGGCCCGCCGCCGCGCAGGCGGCCCGGCGCCGCGCAGGACGAGGACAACAATCCTTGGTGAGTAACGCTTTCCCGGCGTGAGAGCGGTCGAGGTCGGCCAGGGTTACCGGCCGACATCGACGGCTATTCCCCGGCGAGCAGCTCCCGCAGTTCCGTCACCGCGTCGGTGAGCTTGGCGGCGAAGGCGTGCATCTCGTCGGCCACGGCCTCCGGGGTGCTCAGGTAGATGTTGAGCCGGTCCGGCAGCAGCACGTAGGCGATGCCGATGCACTGGGTGCTGGTCGAGCCGAAGCCGAAGTACCGGATGTTGACCGACGGCGCCGAGCTGGTGCTCAGGTAGTCGTCCCGCATCTTCAGCCAGCCGGGGGACTCGTACAGGGCCGGCGGCTCGGTGACGCCCAGCGCCTCGCCGCGCCGCTTCTGGATCAGCTGCAGCTCCCAGAGGTGCTGCTCGGGCGCTTGGCCCGCTTGGCATTCCCTGGCCCGAGCCACGTGCTTGGCCGCGGCGGCGCGGAACGCCTCCCGGCGGGCCGTGGCGTCCGCGGCGGGGTCGTCCATCGCGGCCACGAACCGCACCGACTCCGGCGAGACCACGCGCATGGCCTCGGTGCGCCCGTTCTGGTACTGCCGGGTCGCGATCGACTCGTAGGTCGCGCCGATCAGGCCCTTGCTGCGCTGGTGCGCGAGCTGGTACGCCATCTGGGCGAAGGCGTCGGGGGACATTCCGAGCTGCTTCGCCTTGTTCGCGCCGAAGTCCTCGAACGACAGGATCGACGTCGCCGTCGCGTCGGCGTACGCCTTGAAGGAGCCGGCCGCGGCGCTCGCCTGGGCCCGCAGCGTGTCGTCGAAGACGAACTCGACGGGCTCGGTGGCCGGGACGCCCTGCGACCGGGCGCCCGACCTGGCGGACTGGACCTCGGCAGGTTCGCCCAGCAGCGCGTCGACGAAGCTGAGGATGGTGGTGCCGTCGAGGCCGCAGTGCTCGATGTTGATGCCCGCGGTGCCGTCCTCGAAGACGATCAGCGAGACGGCCTTGTCGAACCAGCGGTTGCCGTTGTCGCCGTGGAGCAGCCGGTCACAGGCTTCCTGCGTGTCCGCGGGGGCGGAGTCCTCCAGGCACAGGCAGAACAGCGCGGTCTCCACCGCTTCGAGCGATTCCGCGTTGCCGGGGTCGCACGCGAGCAGCGCCTGCCTGCTCGCCGCCCACTCCGCGCGGGCCATCGTGGTGAGGTGCCCGGCCGAGGTCTCCGGCGGCTCCTGCGACGCGCCCGCCTTGAGGACGGCGTCGAGCCCGGCGGTGAGGTCGGCCAGTGAATGCGGCCGCCCCTCCTGGCCCAGCACGTCCATGCGGATCATGCGGCCGCGCAGGAACACCACGATGTGGCGCGCCTGCGAGGGCCCCGGCGCCTCGTCGGTGTAAGGCACGCGGACGGTGTCCTGCTCGGCGCCCGGGATCCGCGTCGCGGAGAAGAGGAACTTGTTCTGCTCCATCGAGAGCGCCTGCCCGCGCTGGATGAGCGGTGGGATGAGCTCCTGGTCGAGGCGCAGCTTGTAGTCGAGCGCTCCGGCGATCAGCCCGGCCGCCCGCTCCACCTGGCCCTGCTCGGATTCGGCGAAGAGGAAGAAGAAGTTCGCGTTCAGCGCGATGCGGTCACGGCGGCCGAGGTAGCGCGCCGGCCAGAACGTGTCGAGCCAGCTGCGCACGCCGTCGCTCGCGTCGTACTGTTCGAGCGCGGCCTGGAGCTGGTGCGCGGCGCTTTCGGGGCGCAGGAACGCGGCCACCGCCGTCTCGGTCTCCGCCAGCTCTTGCGCGGTCAGCAGCGGGGAGCACCACTCGACGAATCTCCCGCAGCTGTCCGCCAGCGTGGGCACCGGTACCCGCGGCAGGCGGTCCTCGTTGCCGAAGGTGCGGGTGGACCATTCCTGGCTGCTGTTCACTGTCATCCTCGGCGTCGGCGTCGTCGTCGGTGGGGGAACTGGTCGAGATGCTAGCGGTTTCCCGGCACGGCCCGGTGTGATTCTCGTTCCCCTAGTCGAGCAGCTCATCGCCGCGCACGCTGTGCGCCTCGGCGGCGTGGTGCGCCGGCAGGACCCGGCCGAACAGCTGCCTGGTCCGTTCGACGCTGCCGATGACCCCGGGCCGCTCGCTGTAGGCGAAGATCGCCGAGTGCCGGGCCGTCCCGCCGCCGACGGTGCCCACCCGATGCAGTGAATAGCGGCCCTTGAACAGCTGCAGATCGCCGGGCCGCAGGGAAAGACGGCGGATCAGGCGCGTGTCGCGGCCGGACAGGACACCGCGGACGTCGTCGAAGTTCTCCGCCCGCGCGGAGCGGATGTTCGGGCAGTATTCGAAGACGCCGCCCGTTTCCGCTTCCTGCGTGAGCATGCTGACGGTGAACTCGTTCGTGTCGAAGTGCCACGGATGGGACATTCCCGGCGAGACGACGTTGAGGACGAGCCCCGACAGCGGGTCCGCCAGTTCGTGCAGCGCCGGCAGGCCGAAACACTCGGCGACGAACCGCTGGAACACCGGACTGGTGTAGAGCTGCTGGATGATCGAATGCGCGGGAATGCGATCACGGGCGACAAAGGCGTTGCCGCGTTCCATCGTCGCGCGGGCCGGATGATCCGCCGGCAATGGGGTGTCGATCGCGATATTGTAGGCATTAACCACCTCGACGTCATAATGTGCGGACGGCGCTATTTCCGCGCATTCCCGCCGCAATACCTCGCGCAGGGCGGGCCGGACGAAGTCGGACAGCACGGTGCAGCCGTGGCGGTCCAGTTCGTCCCTCGCCCGGGAAACCACGTCCAGCCAGTGCGGGCTTCCCGGTTCCGGCAACGGGTAGCGGTCCGGGTCCACCACCTGTTCGACGGCCTGGGCTTCCGACGCGGTCATGGGAACCTGCCCTTCTTGTGAACTGAATTTTTCTAGCACAGTAATTGCTCTGAAATCATTGACCAGAACTCATTTGTGACCGGCGGCACACCCATTTGGCGGCGTGGTGAATCGACCGCGGCCACGCGACTGGCCGCTTTCGGAATCGTCGGGCGGGTAGCGGCAGCGAGTGTCCGAGGTCCAGACTTCCCGCAACTCGTCGACGAGTCGTGGCTTCTCGTGTGCAAGAGACCACGACTCGTCGACGAGTTGCGAGGGTGACCCGGTGCCGGGAGCGGTTTTCCCTGAGCACGCGAGGGGCTCACCGGACGGGAGTAGCGTGGCCACCATGTTCGGGCTGAGCGTGGAACACCTGCTGATCCTGATGGTCGCCGCGCTGTTCATCATTGGGCCGGAGCGGCTGCCGGGGGCGGTGGCGTGGCTCGGCGAGGCGATCCGCAAGGCGCGCGGGATGGCGAACTCCGCGCGCGAGCAGCTCACCGCCGAGCTCGGCGGTGAGTTCGAGGAACTGCGCAAGCCGTTGCAGGAGCTGGGCGCGCTGCGCCGGGTCGATCCGCGGGCGGCGGTCACCCGTTTCCTGCTCGAAGACGAGCCCGCCGCACCGCCCGCGCCGACCGTTCAGGCGCCGCGGCCCGCCGGGTCCGCCGCGGTGGACATGGAAGCCACCTGAGCCAAGCCGATCAGCCGGTGACGTCCAGCGCCGCCTGGATGATGCTGTCCGTGTCGATCCCGTGGTAGCGGTAGACGCTGTCCAGATCGCCGGACTGGCCGAACCGGGTCACCCCGAGGTGGGTGGCGCGCACGTGGTTGACCCCGGCGAGGAACGCCAGGCTGTGCGGGTGCCCGTCGAGCACGGTGACCATCGGTGCCGCGCGGCGCGCGGGCAGCACGGCGTCGAGGATCCAGGTTTGGGCGGTGTCCCGTCCGGCGCGGGCCTGGGTGGCCTCGAACAACAGGCCGGGGCTGGTGACGCAGACGACGTCGGCAGGGGTGCCCAGCGCGTCGAGCCGCTCGGCCGCGGCCAGCGCCTCGGTGACCATCGCGCCCATCGCGGCGATCGTCACGGCGGGGCGGTCCGCCGCGGTGGTGCGGATCGGGTAGGCCCCGGCGACCACCTGACGCCGTCGCCGCTCACGCGCGGCCGGGTCGGCGGGCACCGCGGCGAGGCTCTGCTCGACCGGCCGGGTCGAGAGCCGCAGGTACGCCGAGGTCCCGTCCGGCTTGCCCAGCTTCGCCAGTGAGGCGAGCAGGGTCCACTCGACGTCGAGGGCGAACGCGGGTTCGTAGGTGACGCAGCCGGGCTGTTCGAGACCCACCGAAGGGGTGGTGATCGACTGGTGCGCGCCACCCTCCGGAGCGAGCGTGACCCCGGACGGGGTCCCGATCAGGATGGACTGCCCGCCCGCGTAGATGCCGAACGACCAGGGTTCGAGCGCGCGTTCCACGAACGGGTCGTAGAGCACGCCGATCGGCAGCAACGGCTGGCCCCACCGGCTCCAGGTCGCACCGAGCTCGCCGAGCGCGCTGACCAGGTTGACCTCGGCGATGCCCAGTTCGAGGTGCTGGCCGTTGGGCCGTTCCCGCCAGTGCAGGATCGTCTCGGGGTCGTCGGCGAACCAGTCGATGCGTTCCTGGGGCGACCACACGCCGACCTTGTTGACCCAGCCGCCGAGGTTGGTGCTGGAGGAGACGTCCGGGCAGAGCGTCACGACCCGGCGGGCGGCTTCGGGTGCTTCGCGGGTCAGGTCGAGCAGGGCCCGGCCGAGCGCGGCCTGGGTCGTCGCGCGCCCGGACGGAGTCCGGCCGATATCGGCGGGAATCGGCGGAACCTGGTGCGCGACAACGGGTTCACGACGCAGCCTGGCCGCGGTCGCGGTGCACAGCTTCGCCGCGGCGGAGTCCCCCTCGAATCTGGTCCACGGGTCGTCGAGCGAGGTGCCGACGCGGTCGGCGAGCTCGGCGAGCTGCCCGGCGGTGAGGAGCGACGAGTGGTTCTGCGGGTGTCCTTCGCTCGCGAGCCCGAAGCCCTTGAGGGTGTAGGCGAAGATCACCGTCGGGCGGGTGTCGTCGATCGAGTCGAAGGCGTCGAGCAGCGCGGACAGGTCGTGCCCGCCGAGGTTGCGGACGGCGTCGCGCAGGGTCTCGTCGTCGAGTGAGCCGAGCAGCGACCGGAGCTGCTCGTCTTCGCCGGTGAGCCGCTCGCGCTGCTGGGCGGGGGTGCAGCGCAGCAGCCGCTGGTACTCGGGGTTCGACATCTCGTCGATGCGGCGGCGCAGCGCCTCGCCGCCCGGCTGGTCGAACAGGTCCTGCAGGAGGCGGCCGTACTTGACGGTCAGTACCTGCCAGCCGGCGGCGTCGAACATGCCCTGCAGCCGGGTCGCGCCGATGTTGGGCACCACCCGGTCGAGTGACTGGCGATTGAGGTCGACGATCCACACCACTTCGCCGAGCTCGTTGACCATCGGGTCGAGCACGGCCTCCCAGATCGCGCCCTCGTCCAGTTCGGCGTCGCCGACGAGCGAGTACTGCCGCCCGGTGCCCGCGCCGCCGACGGTCGCTTCGACGTACCGGCGCGCCACCGCGCCCCAGATCGGCGCGGTGGCGCCGATGCCGACCGAGCCGGTGGAGTAGTCGACCGGATCGGGATCCTTGGAGCGCGAGGGGTAGCTCTGCAGCCCGCCGAACTCGCGCAGGGTGCTCAGGTACCGCTGGTCGAGCTCGCCGAGCAGGTAGTTGATCGCGTGCAGCACGGGGGAGGCGTGCGGTTTGACCGACACCCTGTCCTCGGCGCGCAGCTGGGAGAACCACAGCGCGGTCATGATCGACACCATCGACGCGCTGGACGCCTGGTGGCCGCCGACCTTGAGCCCGGACGGGTTGGGGCGCACGCGGTTGGCGTGGTCGATGATCGCGGTGGACAACCACAGCACGCGGTCCTGCACCTCGCGCAGGACCGTGAGGGCGTCACTGTCGGTTGTCGGCGCGACTGCGCTGCTGGCCACTGGGGAACGACCTCCGGAAAGCGGGGAACCCTTCACCGTGCGGAAGGTTCCCACCACCTCAACAGAGGTGGGTACGATGCACAACCGGTGGCGCGATCAGTGCGCAGAACGCCCAAGAGGTGTTCCCTTCGACCGTGAGGATTGAGCAGCATGCCCAGCAGTCAGCGCCTCGACGCCACCGACGCCCGCCTGCTGCGGGCCATGGCCAGGCTCCCGCGCGCGACCGCGGTGGCGCTGGCCGACCTGCTCGGCCTGTCCCGCAACACCGTGCAGGCCAGGCTCGCGCGGCTGGAACAGGGGGACGCGCTGCGCTCGGTTGAGCACCGCGTCGACCCGGCCGCGCTCGGCTACCCGCTCACGGCGTTCGTCACCACGCAGGTGACCCAGCGACGGCTCGACGAGGTCGCGGGCGAGCTGGCGGTGATCCCCGAGGTCCTGCAGGTCCAGGGCCTCAGCGGGCAGAACGACCTGCTGGTCCAGGTCGTGGCCACCGACGCCGACGACCTCTATCGCGTGGCGGGCGAGATCCTCGCGATCCCCGGCGTCGAACGCACCAACACCGCGCTCGTCATGCGGGAGCTCCTGCCGTACCGCCTCACGCCGTTGCTGGACCGCGGGGCGGGAGCGGTCAGAAGCTCGGCGGAGTGAGCGCCCAGACGCTGACCGCGGTTTCGCCGCCCGGGTTCTCGTAGCGGTGTGGCCGGGTGGATTCGTAGGTGATCGCGTCGCCAGCCTGCAGCTCGTGGCACTCGTCGTCGATCCAGTAGCGCAGCCGGCCGCTGAGCATGAAACCGACCTCCTCGCCGGCGTGGGTGTGCGGGAGCTCGCCGGAGGACGCGCCGGGGGCGACCTTCATGATCATCATCTCGAGCCGCCCTGCCGGGTTGGGCGTGAGCAGTTCATAGCGGACGGCGTCGTTGCCGGTCCGCGCGATCTCGACCCGGTCCGCCGGGCGGATCACCGCCCGCCGCTCGCCCTCGACCGTGCGGAACAGCTGGGCCAGCGAGACCCCGAGTGCGTCGAGGATGGTGCGCAGCGTGCTGATCGTGGGGCTGTTGACGTTGCGTTCGACGTTGCTGAGGTAGCTGCGCGAAAGGCCGGTGCGCTCGGCGAGCTGGGGCAGGGTCAGGTTGCGCGCGGTGCGGGCGTCGCGGATGTGCCGCCCCAGCTGCTCGTCGGCGGACCGGCCGGGGTTCGTCGCGGGGGCGTCCGGCCCTCCGGTGCTGATGGTCACGGGCGCTGACCTTTCCGTCTTTCGTCCAGTTTAGTCGATGCTGCGTCCACTATCATTGACATTGGCGTCAGTATCTTGGACCCTCAGCTTACTTTCCTGGACGAGCTGAGGGAGCGGGACATGCACGACGAACGGGAGCGATTCCTGATCCGCTACGCCGGCGGCTTCGCGCCGTTCGTGGTCGAGAAGGCTGAGGGCGCCTGGCTCCTGACCACCGACGGGCAGCGGATCCTGGACTTCACCTCGGGCCAGATCAGCTCGACACTCGGGCACAACCACCCGCGGATCGTGGCGGCGATCGAACGTTCGCTGCGCGAGGTGCTGCACCTGAACTCCTGGATGCTCAGCGAGGACGTGCTCGAACTGGCCAGGCGGCTCGCCGAACTGCTGCCCGCGCCGCTGGAGCGGTCGATCCTGCTCAACACCGGCTCCGAGACCAACGAGGTCGCGCTGCGGCTCGCCAAGTCGTTCACCGGCAAGTTCGAGGTCGTCGGGCTGACCCGCAGCTTCCACGGCCTGCTGGCCGGGACGAACTCGGTGACCTTTTCCATGGGGCACCAGGGTTACGGGCCGCTGATGCCCGGCAGTTTCGCGATCCCGGCGCCGTATGAGTACCGCTGTCCCATCCGCCACTGCGTGCGGTCGTGCGACATGACCTGCCTCGATGTCGGGTTCGACCTCGTCGACCAGGCCTCGGTCGGCTCGCTGGCCGCGATGATCGTCGAGCCGGTGCTCTCCACCGGTGGCATCATCCCGCTGCCGGCGGGCTATCTGCGCGCGGCCAAGCAGAAATGCGAAGAGCGCGACATGCTGCTGATCGTCGACGAGGCCCAGACCGGGTTCGGCCGCGTCGGGTCGATGTTCGCCTTCGAGCAGGACGACGTGGTGCCCGACATCCTGACCGTGTCGAAGACGCTGGGTGGCGGGGTGCCGCTGGGCGCGACGATCACCAGCGCCGAGATCGAGCAGAAGGCGGTGGACCACGACTTCCTGCACCTGACCACGCACGTGTCCGACCCGATGCCCGCCGCGGCGGGCCTGGCCGTGCTGGACGTGCTCGCCGAGGAGAACCTGGTCGAGCGGTCCCGGAAGATGGGCGGCTATCTCACCGAACGGCTACGCGGGCTGCAGGAGATCCATCCGCAGATCGGCGACGTGCGCGGCCGGGGCCTGCTGGTGGGACTCGAACTGGTGGCGGACCGCGAAACCAAGGAACCCGCCAACGAACTCGGCGGGGCGGTGACGGCCGAATGCCTGCGGCTGGGGCTGTCGATGAACATCGTCAAGGGCGACGGATCCCAGCGCAACTGCCTGCGGCTCGCGCCCCCGCTGACGATCACGGCCGAGGAGATCGACTTCGCGGTCGACATCCTCGACACGGCGCTGCGCACCTGCGTGGCCGGCCTCAGCGAGCCGTGAGGTAACCGGGGTCGGGACTCGGGATGGCCTTGTCCGGCGTCCCGGCGAGCAGGGTGTTCATGGCGCGGAAGTACGGCGGCGCGGCGACCGTGCCGCCGAACGCGCCGTGCCCGCAGTTGCCGAGGTGCACCGGGTCTCCCGGGCAGATCTCCCTCGGGTGCGGGCCGTCGGCGAAGACCATCGAGGACACCGCGTAGTCGTCCACGCCGCCGACGAACGCGACCGACTCGCTTTCCTGGGTGGTGCCCGTCTTGCCGATGTCGGGGCGGGTCCACCCGGCGGCGCGGGCCGCGGCGGCCGACGTGCCCGCCGTGGTGTCCCGGCTCAGCCCGGCCATCAGCGTGTTCGCGACCCCGGCCGGGACGACCTGCTCGCAGGCCTGCTGCCGGACTGGCACCGGCCTGCCGTCGCGATCGGTCACCGAGAGGATCGGGTTCGGCGGGCACCACACCCCGCCGCTCATCAGCGTCGCGGACACGTTGGACATCTCGAGCGGGCTGACCGGGCTGGTGCCCAGGGTGAACGACAGGAGGTTCTGGAAGTACCGCGACTGCGGCTCGTCGTACTGCGGATCCTTCGAACGCGGGTCGGCCGGGTCGGTGATCGGCGGGTTCCCGGCGTCGTTGGTGGCCAGCGTGTCGCGCAGGCCGAGTTTCCGGGCCATCTCGAGCACCGTGGGCATGCCGACCGCGGACTCCAGGCCGACGAACGCGACGTTGGGCGAGGTCGCCAGCCCGTCGGCGAGCGAGATCGGGTCCGGGTAGCTCGTGCCGTCGTTGCTCACGGGGTAACACGGCGTGTACCTGTTCGTCGCCGGCGGGGTGAAGCAGTCGCTCAGCGGGTCGGGCAGGGGAGTGTCCAGCCCGGCTTTCCCGGTGACCATCGCGGCGGCCGAGGTGAAGATCTTGAACGAGGAGCCCGCGCCGAACTTGTTGCTCGCGTCCGCCACGATGTTCGTGGAGGTCTGCCCCTTGGCCGGGTCGTAGCCGAGGTCGCGGTTGGCGACCATGGCGAGCACCTGGTGGGTGTCCTGGTCCGGCCGCACCACGGCGAAGGTGTTCGCCACCCCGTCCTGGGTGGTCGGCACGTTCGCGTCGACGGCGTCCTTGGTCACCTGGCTGACCTTCGGGTCCATCGTCGTCTTGATCACGTAACCGCCGGTGGCCAGCTGGTCGGCGGTGAACCCCGCCTTCTCCAGGTAGCTCTGGGCGTAGGCGCAGAAGAACCCGGCGTCCGGGGCCGCGCCGAGGCAGGAGCCCGACGGCGTCACCGGCCCGCCGTCGAGGACGCCGAGCGGCGCCGTCCTCGCCGCCGTGCCCACCGCGGCCGACATCGAGCCGCTGGAGACCATGGCGTCGAGCACGAGGTTGCGGCGGTGCAAGGCCTGGTCCGGATGGGTGTACGGGTTGAAGGTGTTGGGATTGTTGACCATCCCGGCGAGCAGCGCGGCCTGCGGCACGGTCAGCTTGTCCGGCGTGGTCCCGAAATACGCCTTCGCGGCGGCACCTACGCCGTAGATGTTCCCGCTGAACTCGACGACGTTCAGGTAGCCGGTGAGGATGTCGTCCTTCGAGGTCGTCTGCCCGAGCTGCACGGCCATCTTCGCCTCGCGCAGCTTGCGGGCGACCGAATCCTCCTGGTCGGCCTGCTGCGCGGCCTTGTTCCCGCGGTCGACCACGTTGATGAGGTAGTTCTTGACGTACTGCTGGGTGATCGTCGAGGCGCCCTGCAGGCTGCCGCCGGTGCTGTTGTTCAGCGCCGCGCGCAGCATCCCTTGCACGTCCACGCCGCCTTCCTGGTAGAAGCGGCGGTCCTCGATGTCCACGATCGCGGCCTTCATCGTCAGCGAGATCTGCGAAGCGGCGACGGGGAGCCGGTACTGCGAGTACAGCGTCGCGATGGTCGCGCCGTCGCGATCGGTCACCGTGGTCGTCAACGGCGGATCCGCCGCGGCGAGATCCGCCGAGATGGCGTCCACCGAGTCACTGACCTGATTGGACAGTACGCCCGCGCCGATGGCGACCGGAGCCACCGTGCCGGCCAGCAGAATTCCGGCAAGGAGGGAAAAACCGAGAAAAGGGACCAGAGCCCGCCCGCGAGTCACGTCCTCACGGTAGAAGCACACGGGTAAGGCTCGTGTTGTGTGTGACTTTGCCGGCACCGGACGGGTGATCCGTTTCGTTCACCTTGTGTTCATTTGCGTGCTATCTACTGCTCGACCTCAGGGGGCGAACCGAAGGGATGGTGGCCATGGCACGCACTTCCACGCTGGACGCCCTGGCGTCCGAGCAGCTGGGCGTTCAGATCGCCGAGGTCGAACAACGTCTTACCCTGGCCTACGCGACGGTCGGCACCTCGTCCGTGCACGCGCTGGTGGAACGGGAGCGGGCCCGGTTCGCCGGCGCGCGCATCCACGTCTTCGTGCCGATCCTGGTGGAGCGCGCGGTTCGCGCGAGCCTGATGAGTGCGGCGGCCGAGCCCGCCTGACCCCGGAGGCACTCTCTCGAAGGACTGTCCTTTGAGGACTTGGCGGGGAACGGCAAAGGGGGGCCACCGCGTGGCGGTGGCCCCCCTCTTGCCGGAATCCTTGGTCAGGCCAGCGAAAGGCCGTACGACTGCAGTTCCAGGGTGAGCGGGTAGAAGTAGCTCGTCACGGTGTCGCCACCGGACAGGGTGCCCAGTCCGGTGGAGCCGTCGTACGCCGGGCCGCCCGAGTCACCGTGGTCGGTGTGCGCGGTGGTGCCGAACTCGTGGTTGAGCACGCCGACGTCGAAGTTGACCGACTGGTCGACCGAGGTCACCTCGCCGCTGCCGCCACCGGTGGTCGAACCCTGCTTCTCCATCTGCTCGCCGATGGTCGGCGTGCCGGCGTCGGTGATCGCCTGGCCGGTGTTGATTTCACCGGGTCCAGAGCCGTTCGGCCTGGTCAGCAGGCCGGAGTCCGCACCGGGGCAGTCGCTCTCGACGACCTGCGCGCCGCTGACGTCACCGCCGGACCAGGTGCCGCCGAGATTGGTGCAGTGCCCGGCCGTGAGCAGGAACGGCGAACCGCCACGGTTGACGTTGAACCCGAGCGAGCAGCGGCCCTGGCTGTTCTGGATCGCGTCGCCGTCGGCGATGTAGAGCTCCAGCTTGCCGGGCTTGTACTCGATCCGGGCGCTGTCGCCGAGCCGCCCGGCGGCCGCGGTGACCTTGTCCGTGGTGGCCTTCGTCGCGGCCGAGTACACCGTCACCACGACCTGGTTGGTGCGGGTGTCGATGCCCCAGGCGGTCTGCGGGACGTTCTTGACGGTGTCGAGGCTGTTCTTGGCGCCGGTCAGCGCGGCGAAGCTGTGCGAGACCTTCTTCGCCGTGAGCCCGGCCGCCTGCGCGGTCTTCACCGCGTCGTCGGTGAGGACGTTCACCACGGCTTTCCCGTGGTCGAGGTAGAAACCGCCGGACGCCGCGCCGAGGGTGTTCGTCAGCTGTGCCGCCTGGGTGATCGACGCCTGCTGGACCTGTGCGAACGCCAGTGGTTGTGCCGACGCCGCCGAGGAGCAGACGCCTGAGGCGAGTGCCGCCGCGGAGAAGACGGCGAAGACAGCGAGTGGCTTCCTGGATGTCATGGAGTCCTCCGGTCGTACTGCGGGGGGAACGCGGTGAGACACGCCCCACCCTGGTGCGACGGCGGGCAACGCACTACCGACGAACGTTGGTTAATAACCAAATAACTCACGCATAACGGACCAAAGGGGACATCCGGCGGCTCGGATCCGTCGACGGCGAGTGGCTGTTCAGCCACTGCGAGTAGGTAGCGGCGAAGGCCGCGACTCATTGTATGGCGAGGTATGGGGACTTAAATAGGTATTCCCCGTGGGCACAGACCCTTCTTTCGGGGGTGGCCGGGTCTTCCGTCCCGCTGCGACTCTTCCCTTCCCTGTACGAGCAGTTGAGGCCGAAGGGTTTCCCCGGCCGGGACTGGTGGCCAAGGCCGCCGATTGTGAGAATTCGATGCGTAGAATTGTGTTGTCCGTGCTGGGCGCGCTCGCGGCCGTGATCGCGCTGGCCGTGCCGGCGACGGCGGCCCAGCCGCTGATCATCGGTGGTGGCAACGCCACCGAGACCTACACGTTCATGGTTTCGCTCAGCAACGGCTGTGGCGGCAGCCTGGTCTCCCCGCAGTGGATCGTGACGGCGAACCACTGCGGCAGCGCCTCGTCGGGACGGATCGGTTCCACCAACAAGAACTCCGGTGGTGAGGTCGGCCGGATCGACCGCCGCATCACCAAGCCGGGCACGGACCTCACGATGATGCACCTGACCACCGCAGCCAGGGCGACGCCGGTCCCGATGGCCCGCACCAACCCGTCGGCGGGCACCTCGGCCCGGCTGATCGGCTGGGGCTGCATGAGCTGGCCCAGCTGCAGCACTTCGGCGACCCTGCAGCAGATCGACCTGAGCGTGCTCGCCAGCAGCCGGTGCGCGGCCGGTGGCGGCGGCTCGCAGGACGTCTGTATTTCGGGCGACCGCACGCATTCCGCGTGTCACGGCGACTCCGGCGGACCGGCGATCGTCGGTACCCGCGGCAGCTGGACGCTCGTGGGCGAGACCCACGGCCCCGGTGACAACAACGGCGAATGCGCCACCACCACGCTCTACACCGGCATCGCCCAGCACCTGACGTGGATCAACCAGCAGATCGGCTGAAGCAGTTGAGGTCCACTATGGACTGAGATGCCTCTGTCCACTCTGGACTTTCCAGTGCGAGGTAACGGATCGACAGTGGTGACCGCCGATCCGTTACCATTTCCGAACCCTAATTCTTCCCCAAGTTCGCGGCCGTGGTAAGCGGCCGGTCCTATGCTCACCGGTATGAAGATCGCGCTCTGGATCGTGTTGTGCGGGCTGTGCGTCACAGCCGGTCACGTGATCCTGGGCGCGTTCGCCATTCTGCTCCTGCTGGGCTGCGTTCCCGTGCGCCGGGAAAGCGAGCCCGAGGCCGAACACCGGGAGCGCGCCCCGCACCTCGTCTAGCGGTTCTCGGCCACCGGCCCACCGGGTGTCCGGTGGACAAGACGCCCGCGGACGTGTTGCGCTGGACCCCGAGCAGGGTACGGGGGCGGCCGAGGCCCCCCGGCCCGCGACGGGGGAGGAGCAAGGCGCTGAGCCTTTCGGAGTATCTCCGCGAGAACTGGATCGACGTCGTCAACGACGCGATCCTGCATGTCGACGTCACGCTGGCCACGATGGTGTTCGCCGTGCTGATCGGGGTGACGATCGGCGTGCTCACCTACCGGCGCCCGGCACTGGCGGCACTGGCGACCACGACCACGGCGGCGTTCCTGACCATCCCGTCCATCGCGCTGCTGGGCATCCTGATCGGCCCGTTCGGCCTCGGGATCACCAACGTGCTGATCGCGCTCGTGCTCTACGCGCTGCTGCCGATCACGCGCAACACGATCGTCGGGCTGCGCGGCGTCGACCCGGCCGTGGTCGACGCCGGGCTGGGAATGGGGCTCGGCCGGGTCCGGCTGCTGTGGCGGGTGCTGATCCCGCTGGCGTGGCCGGTGATCCTGTCCGGCATCCGGGTGTCGACCCAGATCACGATCGGCATCGCCGCCATCGGCGCGTACGTGAAGGGGCCGGGACTCGGCAACGAGATCTTCGACGGACTCGGCCGGTTCGGCTCGGTCAACTCGCTCAACCAGGTGCTCGCCGGGACCCTCGGCATCGTCGTGCTGGCCCTGCTGTTCGACCTGGCGTTCGTGCTGGCCGGGCGGCTGACGACGCCGAGGCGGTCTGCCAGGTCCACCGTCGCCCGCCCGCTGGGTGCCGGTCCGGCGGCGACGGGCGTGGCAGGCGTCGGCGGCGAGACGATCCGGCTCGACGGCGTCACCAAGCGCTACGGCGGCCGGTCCGAGGCCGCTGTCGACGACGTCACGCTGCGGATCCCGGCGGGGGAGATCGTGGTGCTGGTCGGGCCGTCCGGCTGTGGCAAGACGACGACCATGAAAATGATCAACCGGCTGATCGAGCCGACCGCGGGGAGCATCACGATCGGCGGCACCGACGTGCTGAGCCTCGACGCGGACGAGCACCGCCGCAACACCGGGTACGTCATCCAGCAGACCGGCCTGTTCCCGCACCTGCGCGTCGAGGGCAACATCGGGGTGGTGCCGCGCGTGCTCGGCTGGACCCGTGCCCGGATCTCCGCGCGGGTCGGCGAGCTGCTGGCCGTCGTGGGCCTGCCCGCCGAGCACGCCCGCCGCTACCCGCACGAGCTGTCCGGCGGCCAGCAGCAGCGGGTCGGCGTCGCGCGGGCGATGGCCGCGGACCCGCCGGTGATGCTGATGGACGAGCCGTTCGGCTCCACCGACCCCATCACCCGCGCGCGGCTGCAGGACGAGTTCCTGCGCCTGCAACGGGAAGTCCGCAAGACGATCGTGTTCGTCACCCACGACTTCGACGAGGCGCTCAAGGTCGGCGACCGGATCGCGGTGCTGCGCCCGCGGTCGGTGATCGCGCAGTACGACACGCCACCGGCGATCCTCGCGGCCCCGGCCGACGACTACGTCGCGAGCTTCATCGGGTCCGGGCGGAACCTCAAGCGGCTGGCGCTGATCCGGCTGCGGGACGTCGAACTGGCCGAGGTGCCGCCGGACTCCGCGCACCTGCCCGCGGTTTCCTCGGACGCCACCTTGCGCGACGCGCTGGACACGATGGTCAGCACGGGCGGCAAAGCGTTGCTGGTCAAGGAGAACAGCACCGGCATCGGGGTCTGCGACCTCGCTGGTCTCGTGGCCGCGTTGCGACCGGCGGCGGCCGAGCCGGGAACGTCCGAGCCGGTCGTCGCGGTGCCCGGGGCCGAGCCGGAAACCGGCACCGCGCCGGACCGGGAACCCCCGGCCGCCAGGCGGTCGCGGGTGCGCGGGCTGGTGGTGCGTCCGGTCCTGCTCGCGGTGGCGCTGGCCGCGCTCTATCTCGTCGTCAGGGCGCAGCCGATCGACTCCATCGAAGGGCGCTACCTCAACGCCGAGGAGATCGCCACCGAACTCGCCGCGCACGTCCGGCTCTCGCTGATCTCGACCCTGCTCACCATCTTGCTCGCCGTGCCGCTCGGCATCCTGCTCACCCGGCGGGCGGCGCGGTGGATCCGGCCGTTCGGGCTCGGGCTGGGCAATCTCGGGCAGGCGATCCCGTCCATCGGGCTGATCGTGCTGCTCGCGCTGTGGATCGGCACCGGCACGCCGACCGCGGTGATCGCGCTGGTCGTCTACGCGACACTTCCGGTGCTGCGCAACACCATCGCGGGGCTCGAGGGCGTCGACGCCACCGTAGTCGACGCCGCCAGGGGGATGGGCATGTCGAGACTGGCGGTGCTGGCGCGGATCGAGCTGCCGCTCGCGGTGCCGGTGATCCTCGCCGGGATCCGCACCGCGCTCGTGCTCACCGTCGCCAGCGCGACGCTGGCGACCTTCGTGGACGGCGGCGGGCTCGGCGGCGGCCTGGTCGCGGGCATCGGGCTCTACCGGCCGCTGCTGAGCCTGACCTTCGGCATCGTGGTCGCGGCGCTGGCGCTGTTCGCCGACTGGCTGGGTCTCGTCGCCGAGGAGGTGCTCCGGCCCCGAGACCGGTGAGTGTCCGTTTGGCTCCAACGAACTGAGGAGAAGCAGTCCATGCGCATCCACCCACGCCCCCTGGCGGCCACCGTCGCGCTGGTCGCGGCCGCCGCGCTCATCGCGGGCTGCACCATCGGCAAGGAGCAGGACCAGCCGGCACAGGTCGCCGCCGGGAGCATCAAGAAGATCGACGGGCTGGCCGGTGCGAAGATCAGGGTGAGTTCCAAGGAGTTCGACGAGCAGCTGCTGCTCGGGCAGATCGCGCTCGTCGCGCTGCAGGCCGCGGGCGCGAGCCCGGAGGACAAGACGAACATCACCGGGTCCAGCAACGTCCGGCAGGCGCTGACCAGCGGCGCGGTCGACCTGTACTGGGAGTACACCGGCACCGCCTGGATCAGTTATCTCAAGCAGACCAAGCCGATCGCGGACCCGAAGGCGCAGTACGACGCCGTCAAGACCGCCGACGTCGCGAACAACATCACCTGGTGGGCGCCCTCGCCCGCCAACGACACGTACGCCATCGCCGTGAACCAGAGCGCGCTGCGGCAGTACGGCGTGAAGACGTTGTCGGAGTACGCCGCGCTGGCCAAGACGAACCCGGCCGCGGCCTCGACCTGCATCGGCCCGGAGTTCAAGAGCCGGGACGACGGTTTCCCGGGCCTGGAAAAGGCTTATGGCTTCGACCTGCCCGCGGCGCAGGAGCACCTCGTCAACGACGCCGTGGTGTACCCGACCGTCGGCAAGGGCGACACCTGCCACTTCGGTGAGGTCGCCTCGACGGACGGGCGGGTGTCCGCGCAGCACCTGACCGTGCTCACCGACGACAAGAGCTTCTTCCCGATCTACAACCCCGCCATCATGGTCAGCACGCCGGTGGCCCAGAAGTACCCGCAGCTCGAGCAGCTGTTCACGCCGATCGCGGCGAAGCTCGACACGCCGACGCTCACCGAACTGAACAAGAAGGTCAGCGTCGACGGCCAGAAGGCGAACACGGTGGCCCGCGACTGGCTCAAGTCCGCGGGCTTCATCGGCTGAGTCACGCGGGTGACAAGAAGCGCGCCGGAAACACGCGGGCTCGCCATGACTTCCTCCTGGTGACAGGCGTACGCCACAGTTTCAGTGTACGTTCGTGCACTGAACTGCCGATGTGGTTCCCGGGGTGGAAGGGCTATGCCGATGGACGTTTCGCGGAGCTTGCGGACCGCGCTGGCGGGGACGGTGCGTGAGTCGCGGCTCGCGCTGCGGACCCTGCGGCGTGACGCCGAGGACGAGGTCGCCCGGCGGGCCGGGCGGACCGCGAACCTGAGCACCGAGCTCGGCGAACGCCTCGCCGAGCTGGTGGGCCGGGCGGGCGGCCGGATCGGCGACTACGCCGACCGGGGGAACGCCGGGCTGGGCGCCGGGGTGCGGCGGGGATCCGAGCGGGTCGGCGGTTCGCTGGCCCGCTGGAGCGACCGGCTCGGCGACCACGCGGTGCTGCTGGGCGAGAAGCTGGTCGAGCGCGATGACCGCGAGCGCTGAACCCGGCCGCGCGTGACCACGACTTCCGCGCGTCCCTTCGGGTCCTGGCTGCTGGGGCCCGCCGACCAGCAGGGGCTCGAGTTGCGCGTCCGCGTCCAGGGCCTGCTCACCGTGTCGCTGGTGCTGGCCAACGTGATCGGCGCGGTGATCGTGGTCGCGCTGTCGGCGCTCGTCATGCCCGACCCCGGCCCGACCGACGACGCGGTGCTGGCGGCGGCCATCACGGTGCCCGCCTACGTCGTCGCGGCCGTGCTGGTCGGCGCGCTGTGGGGGACGAGGGGCGCCCTGCGCACCCTGAGATGGTCGACTGAAGGGCGTGCTCCCACCGACGCCGAGCGCCGAGCGACGCTGCGGGTCCCGTTGCGGCTGACGGCTATCCAGGCCGTGCTGTGGGCGATCGCGACGGTGCTGTTCACCGTCCTGGCCGGGGTCATCCAGCCCGAGCTGGTGCTCACGGAGGTGTTCACGGTCGCCTTCGCGGGCATCGTGGTGTGTGCCAACGCCTATCTGCTCAGCGAGTTCGCGCTCCGGCCGATCGCGGCGCGCGCGTTGTCCGACAAGCTGTCCGAAATCGTGCCGCGGCGTTCGCCCGGTGCCGGGGTGAACGTGCGGATGCTGCTGTTCTGGTGTCTCGGCACCGGTGTCCCGGTCGCGGGGCTGATGATGGTCGCGCTCTTCGCTGGGGTGCGGGGCAACGTGTCCACCGGGAGGCTGGCCCTCGGCGTCGTCGCGCTGGGCGGGGTCGTGCTCTGTTTCGGCCTGCTGATCACCGTGTTCACCGCGCGGGCGATCGTCGCGCCGATCCATTCGGTCCGTGACGCGCTGCGCCGCGTCCAGCACGGCGATCTCGACGTCGAGATCCCGGTCTACGACGGCACCGAACTGGGCCTGCTGCAGGCGGGTTTCAACCGGATGGCGGCGGGGCTGCGCGAGCGCGAACGTATGCGTGACCTGTTCGGCAGGCACGTCGGCGAGGAGGTCGCGGCCGCGGCGATGGTGAACACCGTCGAGCTGGGCGGCGAGGTCCGCGAGGTGTCGGTCCTGTTCGTCGACGTCGTCGGGTCCACCGCGCTCGCCGCGGCCCGCCCGCCCGCCGAGGTCGTCGACCTGCTCAACCGGTTCTTCGCCGTGGTGGTCGACGAGGTCGACACGCACCACGGCCTGGTCAACAAGTTCGTCGGCGACGCGGTGCTGGCCATCTTCGGCGCGCCGGGCGAACTCGACGACCACGCGGGGGAGGCGCTGGCCGCGGCCAGGGCGATCGCCGACCGGCTGGGCCGGGAGGTGCCGGACTGCGCCGCGGGCATCGGCGTCGCGACAGGGGAGGCGGTCGCCGGGAACGTCGGCGACCGGCGCCGGTTCGAGTACACGGTGATCGGCGACCCGGTCAACGAGGCCGCCCGGCTGACCGAGCTCGCGAAAGGCATACCGGGCAGGCTCGTCGCGTCCTGGGCGGCGGTCGAGTCCGCCGGCGCGGCCGAAGCGGATCGCTGGCGGTCGACGGACGACGTCACGTTGCGGGGTCGCAACCGGCCGACGACCCTAGCCGTACCGCGGGCCTGAGCGGGGCCGCCCGTTGTCATACCGACTGGTTGGTATTACGTTGGACCGGTGACGATCACCCTGGAACCTGATGTTGCCCGCAGCACCTGGCGCGCCGCGGAGGTGTACCACGGGATGATCTACTTCGCCCCCGAAGCGATGGCCGCCTACGCGGAACTGGGACTTTCTTCGGAGCAGGGCTATTTCGCGTCCCGGTCGGCCGCCATGGGCGTCGTGCCGCCCGAGCTGGTCGTCGCGACCTTCTTCAACTTCAGCCCGCGTTTCGTCCACGCGTCCCTCGACGGCGTCTGGTCGAAGACCGACCCTGCGACGGTGCTCGCCGCCCGGTCGAGCGCGGCGGACAAGGCCCTGCGAGGGGCGCTCGGCGACGCGGTCCACTCACCGGAACTGGCCCGCGTGGCCGAACTCCTCCGCTCCGCCGCGGAGACGATCACCGGCGACGTCGTGGGCCGCCCGCTGTTCGCCGCCCACGCCGCACTGCACTGGCCGTCGGAACCACATCTGGTGCTGTGGCACGCCCAGACGCTGCTGCGCGAGTACCGCGGCGACGCCCACATCGCGGCACTGCTGACCGCGGGACTCGGCGGCCTCGACTCCCTGCTCACCCACGCGGCCGTCGGCGGAATCCGCGCCGAGGTCCTGCGCAAGACCCGATCCTGGCCTGAAACCGAGTGGCAGCAAGGAATCGAGTCCCTCCGCGACCGCGGCTGGCTCACCGCCGACGCCGAACCGACGTTCACCCCCGATGGCAAGACCCGCCGCGACGAGCTCGAAAGCGCGACCGACCGAAACAGCCTGGCCCCGTACGCGCGGATCGGCGATGAGGCCTGCGCCGAGATCAGGACGTTGATCGCCCCCTTCGCGCAGACGCTGACCACGACGTTCATGCCGTGGGCGGCCAAGCGCTGACCTCACTCGTGATGCCCCTGAAGGCCACCATCACGGCGTTAAACGCCGTGATGGTGGCCTTCAGGGGCAGTCGAAACGGTAGGACTCAGCCCCGCAGGATCGCGGAGCAGTCGTTGGGTGCGGGCTTTCCGGCGAACCTGTCGCCCAGGTAGTCCAGTGCCGCCTGCTGTCCGGCCGCTTCGCCGGTGATGTGGCCCGCGAAGGGGATGCGGGACTTCTGGACGGTCGCGCCGTCGGCGCAGTACTGGCGCAGGAGCTGGTCTGCGGGCTGGTAGGGCACGAACTCGTCGGCGAGGCCCTGGTAGTTGTAGAACGGGGCGCGGGGGGTGGCCTGGCCCGCGTTGTTCGTCTTGAACAGGTAGGCGGCTTCAGGCGTTTCCGCGGGGTTGGCGACCTTCGTGTAGTTGGCGAGGTGGTCGAAGGGGTGGAACAGGGCGATGTCGAGGGTGCAGGCGTCGGCGTTGTCGGTGAAGAACCTCCTGCCCTTGTCGTTGAGCAGGGACATCGCGCCCGACTCCGGGAACGCGCGCACCAGGCCGACGAAACCGAGCAGGCCCAGGCCCGCGCCGAGGTTGCCGTCGTTGTGGTTCAGCATCCGCTTGAGGTCCACCGGGACGCCGCCCGCCGCGGAACCCACGACGTTCAGTTCCGGGGCGTACGACGCCTGCTGCTCGGCGGCCCAGGTGGTGGCGATGCCGCCGCCGGAGTAGCCCCACAGGCCGACCGGGGTGGCGCCGCTCAGGCCGGTCGGCGGGTACTGCTGCGCCGCTCGGACGCCGTCGAGGATCGCGTGCGCGGCCTGCGGGCCGGACACGAAGTCCGAGTGCGGGCCCTCGTAGTCCGCGTAGACGACCGCGTAGCCCTTGAGCAGCGCCGCCAGTGACAGGGTCATCTCGTAGGTGGCGGCCACGGTCGGGGCGCCGAGACCCACGCGCAGGGTGTACGACGGCTGGCAGCGGGTGGACAGCGAGTCCTCGGCGAGCTGGTAGGAGACCAGCGGGCGGGTGCCGGGGCCGGTCCACGGGTTCAGCGGGACCAGGACCGTCGCCGCTTCGGCGACCGGCTTGCCGTGGTTGTCCAGCGACTTGTAGAGGACCTGGTAGGAGTGCACCGGAAGCGGGAGCACGAACGCCACGGTCGTGACCGTGCGGGAGCGCAGCACCGTCCCGTTAGGACTGGATTCGAAGCCCGCCGGGGGAACGTAGAACGGGTCCTGGCCCGGCGGCAGGACAACCTCGCCTGCTGAAGACGGTGGGGCGCTCGCCGCGGCGGCGGGGACCGCGCCGCCGACCACGAGCGTAAGGAGCAGGACACCGATCAGCGTCCGTTTCGATCGCGTCATTGCGACACTCTTTTCTTTCCGCGCCGGATTCTGGCCTCGGTAATGAGGTTTCCACGGCGCCACGCCGGTGTCTGCTGGCATCGCGAGCAGAAACCCGGCCGATCCGTTTGTGCACCGTGACAGTCACGGCCCCGTCAGCCGGGACTGCGGATGATGTCGTAGGCCGTCATCGCGGCCGCGAGCCGCCGGGCGTCGGCCGGCCGGGTCGCGTCGTAGCCGGTGAGCAGCTGGACGCGGCCGAGCCGATAGGTGAGCGTGTTGCGGTGGATGGTGAGGGCGGTGGCGGCCTCGCCGCGGTTGTAGCCGGTGGCGACGAACGAGCGGAGCGCGTCGATCAGGTGCGGGTGTTCCTCGAGCGGGTCCAGGATGCGGGCGAGCGCCGTGCGGGCCGGGCTCGGCTGGGCCAGCTGGTACTCGATGGCGAGGTCGCAGAGCCAGTAGACGCCGGGCGCGCGGTGCAGGTTCTCCGCCAGCGCCAGCACTTCGGTGGCTTCCGCGCAGGCGTCGGGGATACCTGCGTGCGTGCCCGCCGTCGCCGCTCCTGCCGTGCAGCTCAGGCGTGCCGCCGTGTCGATGCGGGTGAGCAGTTCCGCCACGCGCAGGGGCGCGCGGCCGTCTTCGGGGGACGGGACGAGCAGGACGCCGCCGTCGCCCTTGACCGTGGTCAGTACTTCCGGGGAAGTGTCCATTCCGGACTGGATCGCGCGGAAGAGGTCGGTGGTGGCGCGGGTGCTGGTGTCGGCGGGATGCGGCGGGAGATGGAACACCACCACGTCGTAGCGCTCGGCGAGGGTGCGCCCGTACCGCTCCGCGACCCGTCGCGCCGGACGTCCCGCCAGCAGGCTGCCCGCCAGGTTCTGGCGGTGTTCGCGCTGCTCCCAGTCGAGGTCCTCGCGTTCCCGCAGGTAGGCCGCGGCGATCCTGGGCATCACCTCGCCCAGGAAGTCGATCATGCGCGCGACCAGCCCGGCGAGTCCTTCGGACCCCGCTTCGGACACCAGTAGCCACGCCTCCCGCGCGGCCAGTGGGTAGATCTTGAGCACGGCGTCGAGCGGGAGGCCGTCCCTGGCGCGCTCGGCGCCCCAGGCGATGGGCAGGGCGAGTTCTTCCTCGGTGGGCGGGCGATCCTCGGCCACGGTGGTGAGGAAGAGCTCGAAGACCGCGGTGGCGTTGGCGACGAGATCGCCCTGCAGCACGCTGGCCGGGAGGAGCCCGTAGGCCGGGATCTCGGTGACGCACCGGGCGATCATGGCCGCGCCGATCTCGCCCATCCTGGGCAGCAGCGCGGCCACCACGGACGGCGCCGCGCTTCCGGCTGACTCGGCGTCCATCCCACATTGTCACCATGCACAAACTTCGGTGGCAAGTTTCTGGTGAACTGCCAGCAGACACGATCGAGTGGAGAGCGCATTCTTGGCTGATCATCGCAGCGTCGCGAGAGAGGACTTTTCGTCATGAGGAACAGCCGCAAACGCTGGTTCGCGGGCTTCGCACTGACCTTGGTCCTGGGGGCGGTCACCGCGGCCGCACCCGCCCAGGCGGCGACCGGCGGCGGGAACAACGACTTCTCCTGCCGCCCGAGCGCGGCGCATCCCGACCCGGTCGTCCTGCTGCACGGCACTTTCGCGACCTACTACGAGGACATCAACTTCCTCCAGGCCGATCTGGCCGCCCGCGGATACTGCACCTTCTCGCTGACCTACGGCGCCTATCCGCAGTTCCCGTTCGTCGGCGGGCTCGCGCCGATCGCCGAGTCCTCTGTCGAGATCAAGAACTACGTCGAGAAGGTGCGTTCGGCGACCGGCGCGGCGAAGGTCGACGTCGTCGGGCATTCGGAGGGCGGGCTGCAGTCGCTCTACCTCGCCAAGATGCAGGGCATCTCGCACGAGATCGGCCGTGTGGTCGCGATCGCCCCGCCGACCCACGGCGCCGACGCCTCCGGCTTGCTAACCCTGGCCTACACGCTGCTGGGGCAGAGCACCTGGGACAACATCGTGAAGACGCTGGGGCTGCCCATCTTCGCCGACGAGCTCAAAGACGGCGCCGCGATCAAGGCGCTCAACAACGGTCCCGTCGCCCAGCCCGGGGTCGCCTACACGATCATCACCTCCCGCTACGACGAGCTGGTCACCCCCACCGAGACCTCGTTCGTGCGCGAGCCGGGGGTCGCCAACCAGTACGTCCAGGACTCCTGCCCGGTCGACCCGGTCGGCCACATCGGCGAGGCGTACGACCTCAACGTCTGGCACCTGGTCCGCAACGCGCTCGACCCCGCCAACGCCACCCGCATCACCGTCTGCGCGGTCGGTTCCCCAGGCTGATCCACCCGGCTGATTCCGCCCTGCCCGAACGGAGAATCCCCGCATGACCACGACCACCCGGCCGGTGCCGGACTGGCCTTCCTACGACGGCCCCGGCGACCTCGCCGCCATCGAGGCCGTGCCGCTGGCCGACCGCGACCTCCCGGCCAGCGTGTACGAGCTGCTGAGCCGGGCGGGAGCGCGGTGGCCGGACCGTCCGGCGGTGACTTTGCTGCCGTCGGCCGCCCGGTGGGCCGAGCCGGTGGGGTGGACGTTCGCGGAGCTGCTCACGCGGGTCCACCGCGTCGCCAACGCGCTCACCGGGCTCGGGGTGGGACGGCGCGACGCGGTGGCCGTGCTGTCGCCGAACACCGGGGAGGTGCTCGCGGCGACGCTGGCGGCCGAGGCCGTCGCGATCGCCGCGCCCGTCAACCCGGGCCTGACCGCGCAGCAGATCGAGGGGCTGCTGCGCGCGTCGGGCGCCAGGGTGCTCGTCGCCGCGGGCCCCGAGCTGAACCCGGCGATCTGGCGGATGGCGCTGACACTGGCGCGCACGCTAGGCCTCGCCGCGGTGCTCGCGGTCCGCCCCGACGGCGCCGGGGCGGCCAAGCCGTCGCTCGAGCAGTTCGACGGCTTGGTCGTCGGCTACCTCGAGGACGTCACCCGGGACGCGGAGCCCGCCGGGCTACTGGCGCCGCCGCCGGTGGGGACGGACGTCGCCGGGTACTTCCACACCGGCGGCAGCACCGGGACCCCGAAGATCGCCGTGCACACCCACGCCAACGAGGTGGCGATGGCGTGGACGCTGGCCGCCTGCTCCGGCGACGAGGACCTGGTGCTGCTGGCCGCGTTGCCGCTGTTCCACGTCAACGCGCTGCTGGTCACCGGCCTCGGGCCGCTGTTCAAGGGCCAGCGGGTGGTCTGGGCGGGACCGCTCGGCTATCGCGATCCCGACCTGTACCC
>NZ_JAYMZS010000101.1:0-34008 GCF_035828755.1 Amycolatopsis sp. H20-H5
AGAGCCGGGGTCGGCCGAACCGCCCGGCGCGCGGGGGAAGTGCCGTGAAGGCCACCTTCACGGCGTTAGACGCTGTGAAGGTGGCCTTCAGGGACCATCAGGCGGCGCGGGTCAGGCAGGGGCGGGTCAGGCGGCGCGGGTGACGATGGTGGTGACCACCGTGGTGAAGGAACCGCCGACGTTGAGGGTGAGGGCCGTGCGGGCGTTGTCGACCTGGGTCGGGCCCGCGGTGCCCGCGACCTGCTTGGCCGCGTCGTGGACCATGCGGACGCCGGTCGCGCCGACCGGGTGTCCCAGGCCGATCAGACCACCGCCGGGGTTGATCGGCAGGACGGCGTCGCGGGCGATGCCGCCGTCGGCGATGAGCCGCCCGCCCTCGCCGGGGGCCGCCGCGCCGAGGTGTTCGATCGCGACCAGGCCGGTGATGGTGAAGCAGTCGTGCAGCTCGACGAGGTCCAGCGCGCCGGGGCCGTCGATGCCCGCGCGCCGGTAGGCGTCCAGGACAGCGCCGCGCAGCTGCGGGAACAGGTACTCGCCGCCTTCGGCCCGGCCGAGTTTGCCCGCGAGGGACAGGTGCGCCGTGCGGTGCCCGAACCCGCTCAGCCGCGGGATGGCGTCCAGTGCGACGCCATGGCGCCGGGCCCAGTCCGCGGCGAACGACGGCGAGGCCAGCAGGACCGCGGCCGCGCCGTCGGTGATACGGCCGCAGTCGTTCTTGCGCAAGGTGCCCTCGACCAGCGGGTTCACCGTGTCGTCGGTGCCGAACGCGCCTTCGGGGAACGCCCAGTCCCGCGTCTGCGCGAGCGGGTTGCGCGCGGCGTTGGCGAAGGCGTTCTCGGCGAACGCGCCGAGGTGCGCCGGGTCGAGTCCGTAGCGCCTGTCGTAGGCATCGGCGACGTCGGCGAACAAGGCGGGCCAAGGGAATTTCGCGTTCTGCGCCTCGTGCCCGACCCAGGCGGCCGAGCCGAGGTACTCAGCCGCGCGCTGACCGTCGGTGTTGCGCATCAGCTCGACACCGGTCACCAGCGCCAGGTCGTAGCGTCCCGCTTCGAGGTCCGCGCAGGCGGCGAGCACGGCCGTGCTGCCGGAGGCGCAGGCGGCCTCGTGCCGGGTGCTGGGCACGCCGTCGAGCTCCGGCACGGCCGCGACCAGCAGCCCGCCGAGCTGGGCCTGCCCGGTGAACAGCTCCGCGGCCAGGTTTCCGACGTGCGCGACGTCGACCTCGGCGGCGTCCACGCGGGCGTCGGCCAGCGCGGCCGGGACCACCTCGGCGAACATCTCGAACAGCCCGGCGCCCTCCTTCGCGAAGTTCCGCGCGAAGTCGGTCTGTGCCCCGCCCAGGATGAACACCGTTACGCCTCCAGTTGCTCGCGCAGTTTCCGTTTCAGGATCTTCCCCACGGGGTTGCGAGGCAAGGCCTCGGCGAACTCCAGCCGTTCCGGCAGCTTGAACGACGCCACCCGCCGCTCGCGCAGGAACCCGGTGAGCTCGTCCAGCGTCGGCCTGCGGTCACCGGCGACGACGATCGCGCACACCCGTTCGCCGAGCACCTCGTCCGGCACGCCGATGACCCCGACCTCGGCGACGTCCGGGTGTTCAGCGAGCAGGCCCTCGATCTCGGCGGGCGAGATGTTCATCCCGCCGCGGATGACCAGGTCCTTCGCGCGGTCGACGTAGCGCAGGTACTCCTGGCGCTCACCGGCGATCTCGAAGACGTCGCCTGTGCGGAAGTAACCGTCCTCGTCGAACGCGCGCCGGTCGAGCGGCGCGGAGGTGCTTTCGGTGAGGTAGCCCGCGAACACCGTCGGCCCGGCGATCCGCAGCTCGCCCGGTCTGCCCGGCCCGGTGACCCGCCCTCCGGTCACCGGGTCGTGCAGACGCACCGACGTCCAGCCTGCGACCGGCGTCGACCACCGGACGTCGGAGGCGTAGTGGGGGAAGTAGCTCGCGCGGTGCTCCGGATCCGGGATGTCCACCGGATCGGACAGCAGCGCGATCCCCTCGTTGGAGCCGAAGAAGTTGATCAGGTCGATGCCGTGGCGTTCGGCCCAGGTGCGCACGAGCCACGGGCTCAGCGGCGCCGAGCCGGAGCCGATCTGCCGCAACGCCGAGATGTCCACTCCGGACAGTATCTTTTCGTTGCGCAGCAACATGGTCAGTAACACGGGCGGGGCGACGGTGTAGGTCACCCGCTGCGTCGCGAGCTGCTCCAGGAACACCGGCAGGTCGAACGGGTGGTGCGGCACGAACACCCCGCCGCCGAGCAGCCAGGGCAGGAACATCCCGGCGATCCCGGCCATGTTCGTCATCGGGAACGGCGAGAGCAGCACGTCGTCCTGGCCGAGCCGGGCGGCCTGTCGGCACGCACCGGCCATCGCCAGCCAGTCCCCGTGGCAGCGCGGCACGGCCTTCGGTTCGGCCTCCGTTCCCGAGGTCCAGCAGATCGTGACGCAGTCGTTGACGTCGACGTCGAGTCCCGCGACGTGTTCGTCCACAAGGGACTTCTCGGCCGCGGTCGCGGGCCGGTCCGGCCAGGCGGCGCCCCCGTCCGGTTCGTTCTCCCCCCGGGAGAGAACGAACCGGACGGTCAACGCTTCGGTCCGGATCCGTTGCGCCGCTTCGGCGAGTGCGCGCTCGCCGAGTCTGCCGGCGGTGAGTACAGCGACAGCCCCGGTGCGCCGGCACATCGGGCCCATCTCGTGTTCCCGATACGAAACCGGGAACGGTGTGACGATCGCACCGATCCGCACGATCGCGAGGAACGCCTGGACGAGCGCCGAACAATTGGGCAGCTGCACGGCCACCACGTCCCCTGCCCGGACCCCTCGTCCGAGCAGGAGCGCGGCGAGCGCGTCCACGTGTTCATCGAGATCACGCCATGACCACCGCACCGGGTCGCTCCCCAGCAACCCCGCGGTGTTCGGCGGATCGATCAGGGCGGTACCTTCCGGGTCGTCGGTGACCCGGGCCCTCGCCAGCCCGTCGATCGTCTCGGTACTCCACCATCGGTTCGACCGGTACTCCCCTGCCCGGTCTGCCGGATGGCACTTCATCTCCTATCGGTTCCCAGCTGGTCCGCCCGGATCCACGTGGCGTGGAAACCGAGCGGGACCCGCTGGGGCAACAGGACCCTGGCCACGGGTCCGGCAGCGAGATCGGCGGCGTCGAAGATGTCCAGTTCGGAGCGCCCCTCGCGCTCGTCCTGCACGAACGTCACCAGATAGCCGTCCTCGGAACCGGCGGCCGCGCCGTCCCGTGGTGCGAACGGCGCCTCACTGCCCCACCGGCCAGGACCGAACAGATGCTCGGTCTTCGTGCCGGCAAGATTGTCGTAGCGCACCAGGCCGTCGAACTTCAGCGTCGACTCCGGCGAGATGCGCACGGTGTAGGAATACCGGTTCCGCGTGCCGACGACCCGGGAGTCGACGGTCGGGAACTCGGTGTTGTCGTCGTCGAGCTGGGCCTCGGTGGTCCGCCCGGTCCGCAGGTTGAAGCGGTAGCGGTGCAGCGAGGCGTCGAGGCGCAGGTAGGAAAGCATCTTGGCGAGCGGGGTGTGCGCGTCGGCGCTGGGCTGCGGACGCTGCACGCGGCAGACGTCGAGCACGACCTCCTCGCCCTCCTCCCAGGCGTTGACGACGTGGTAGATGTAGCAGGGGCTCGCCTCGAACCAGCGGATCTGGTCGCCGGTTCCGTAGCGCGGCAGCACGCCGAACCTCGACGGCATCGACCGGTCGAAGGTGATCTTGTGCCTGCCCTGGCGCGCGGCCTCGAGGTCCTGGATCAGCGGGAGATCCATCAGCACGGCGTAGTTGTCGGTGATCGCCATGTCGTGCGGCAGCCGCGGGCCGGGCAGCTCGATGTCGGTGGTGCTGACGACCTTGCCGTCCGCGCTGATGACGCCGTAGCGCAGGTACGGCGGACGGGGGCCGTAGTCGAACCAGAACATCTCGCCGGTCCGCTCGTCCACCTTGGGATGCGCCATCATGTCGCCGACCAGGGTGCCGAGGAAGTCCTCCGCGCCGAGCGTCTCGAGCGAGAGCGGGTCGATCCCGTACGGCGTGCCGCACATGTACCAGGTCGCGAGCACGCGGCCGCGGTGGAAGATGACGTCGGTGTTGGCGTTGTCCTTGAGCCCGAGGCCGTGGTGGTTGCCGAACGGGTTGCCCTTCGGGCTCTCCATCACGCCGGTCCAGAGCGCCTTGCCCGCCGCCGACTCGGCCTCGAAGGCCTTGGTGCGGATCCAGCGGTTGCGGTAGCGCGCCTTGCCGTTCTCCAGGTGGACGGCGTGGATCATGCCGTCGCCGTCGAACCAGTGGTAGCGGCCCTCCGGCTGGTGGCGCGGGTTGGGCCCGTTGCGCAGGTAGACGCCGTTGAGATCGGCCGGGATCTTGCCGATGACCTGGAGGTCGGCCGTGTCCAGCTCTTCGCCGACCGGCGCGTAGACGCCGAGCAGGTACGGGTTGGGCTCGTCTTGCTCGGCCGCGCAAGCCACCAGGAGTGGCTGTTCGGATGTGCTGGTCATCTGCTGTCCCCCTGCCGGCGGTTCGCTTCAGTGGCTCGGTGAGAGACTATGATTTCTGTATCCAGCTGTCAATAGACTTCTTTAGCTGTAGTCAGCGGTAGGCTGATGGCGAGAAGACCAAGGGGGAATCAGTGACCGAGACGACCGCACAACGCGTCAGACCGGCTGGGGACCCGCTCCGCCGGGCACTCGAACTGCTCGGGGACCAGTGGACGCTGCTGATCCTGCAGAGCTTGTTCCTGCGCTTCCGGCGCTACGAGGAACTGCGCCTGCGCCTGCGCATCTCACCGACCGCACTGTCGGGACGGCTGCGGGAGATGGTCGACGCCGGGATGCTGGTCCGCACGCCGTACCGCGACGCGCGCCGCACCCGGCACGAGTACCGGCTCACCGAACGCGGCCTGGAACTGTGGCCGCTGCTGATCTCGATCTGGGCCTGGGAGCGCGAGTGGGTCGAGGGCAGGCGGGCCGTACTGCCGACGCTGATCCACCTCGACTGTGAGCTGGCTACATCAGCTCCACTGGGTTGCGCGGCCTGCGTCCGGCGCGTGGACCCCCGGGACGTGCGTGCCACCAGGCTGGATGACACCGGGGTGGCGGCCGCGACGGCGTCGAAGCGGTTCCGCCGCAAGGACGCCGATTCGCTGGCCGCGGACCCGCTGATGTTCTTTCCCGACACCATGGAACTGCTGGGCGACCGGTGGTCGACCGGGCTGGTCGTCAGCGCGCTGCTCGGCTCGCACCACTTCTCGGAGTTCGAACGCGAGCTCGGCATCGGGCCCAGCGTGCTTTCGGGACGGCTGAGCAGGCTCGTCGAGGTCGGCGTGCTGCGGACCGGGACGGCCACCACCCGCACCGACGCGCACGACTACCGGCTGACGGCGAAGGGACTGGCGTTCTTCCCGGCCCTGGCGTTCATCGCGGAGTGGTCGAGGGGGTTCGAGGTCGTCGGCCAGGCCCCCGACATCACGCTGGACCACATCGAGTGCGGCAACCGGCTGCAACCGATCCTGATGTGCGACCACTGCGGCAAGCCGCTCCTGCGTGACTCCGTGCGCTTCGGCGGCGCGGTCGGGCTCCCGGCTCCGACTAGGCAGGGAGCGGAGTGACGCAGGTCGAAATCGACTCGCCAACGGGGTCGGTACCTGACAGGCTGAGGCGGTCACACGTCGTCACCTCGGAGGTACATTCATGACTGAACCGGCACCGTCGCCTGCGAGCGACGAAGAGGACGACGTCAAGCGCAAGTTCCGCGAAGCGCTCGAGCGCAAGCAGAGCCAGGCACGCAGCGGCGACGCCCACGAGAACGCGGGCGGTAAGAACCAGCACGCCCACGGTCCGGCAGCGAACAAGCGCACCTTCCGCCGCAAGAGCGGCTGAGCCTCCGCTTTCAGCAGGTCCCCGAAGGCCACCTTCTCCGTGAAGGTGGCCTTCGGCCGTTTCGCGGCTTGAGCCTTCTCGTGTGCCGAGGGAACCTCCGCGGCACCGCCTGAGGACCGCTCGTTCGGCTGCGGCGAGTGGGCCCGGCGCAGGAGGTCGAGCCGGGGTTCGACCATGGTCAAACCGTCGGTTACGCCCGGCCACTGACGCCGCACCGAGTGCGAAATTTGGGCGATGAGGCCGTTGGGCATTTCATCATCAAACTGCTGGATTCGTTTTCGAGCGCCACTGACCGGCCATGGGATCAGGTTCGACGTAGTTGGAGGCAGCTCGGGGGACTAGGGCGTGTCTCTCAATTTCCGATGTGCGCGCACGCTGGCCGAGTCGACCGACAGCAGTTTCTTTACACCAACGTCCAGATCGACGGTGCCGTGTCCCCGCTGGATGGCGGCAAGAACGCCCCGACCATCCGCCCAACCGAACGCCCACACGTGGGAGACACGCCCCAATTCCCTGCGCAACCACGGTTTCTGGCGGCGAGAATGTCCGCGCCGGACGGCGCAGACTCCGGGAAAGCTGTTGACTGGCGAGCTCCGGTCGCATTTTGTAAATTTTCGTTGCAGCATAATGGTTTCTGACGTTGCCGGAAAAAGTTGGCCAGTCGTACCTGAACGGGTGGTGAATCGAACAAATGTTCGGGTAGAATGAGGGTGTGAGTGTCGATGAGATGGTGCCGGTGTGGCAGCTTTCCGATGGGGAGCTGACTGCTGGGCTTCTTGCTGTCGAACGGGACTTGGGTCGTGTGTATGCGCGGATGCTGGATCTCGTCGGCGACATCGACAAGCGCGGTTTGTCTGTGGAGAAGGGTTTCCGTGATACGGCGACGATGCTGGCACTGTCGCTGCGGGTGTCGAAGAGGGAAGCCTCCGCTCGTGTTGCTCAGGCTACTGCGGTGCTTCCGTTGATGCGGAAGGCGTTGGAGTCCGGGGAGATCAACCGGGAACACGCCCACGAAATCGAACACGTCCTCTCGCAGGCTCCGGACTCAGTGTCGGCGGAGGAGGTCGCGGCGCACGAGGCCACCCTGGTCGAGTTGTCGCAACAAGCGATCCCCACCACGGTTCGTAAAGTCGGTCGGCGGGTGTTGGGGTACTGGGATGTGCTGGACAAGAAGCCGGAGGATCGTGAGCGGGACCTGTCCCGTCCGAACCGGGAATTCCGGTACTCGTTCACCCGTGATGGTCGGATGAAGTACTCGGGTGAGTTTGATCCTGAGGCCGGGCATTTCGCGGAGAACATGTTGATTCCGTTGGCGAAGCCTGACCCGGTTGATGTGTTCGGTAACCGGGATCCGCGGACGGCGGCGCAGCGTCACGGTGATGCGTTGGCGGCGATCTTCGACCTCGCCGCCCGCTCCCCCGACCTGCCGGTCAAGGCCGGTGAGCGGGCGGTGGTGACGGTGACGATCGGGCTGGAGGAGCTGGAACGCCGCGCGGGCATAGTCATGCTGGATGGATACGGCGCCATGAGTGTGAGTCAGGTGCGTCGGATGTGCTGCGACGCGAAAGCCGTACCAGCAGTACTGAACGGCGCCAGCGAAGTCCTCGACCTGGGCCGCGCGGTCCGGACGGCGACCCCGGCGCAACGCCGGGCATTGATCATCCGGGATCGTGGGTGCACAGGTCCGGGCTGTTCGCGAGGCCCGAAATGGGCAACGCCACACCACCTCGTGCACTGGAGTAACCCCGGCGGTGTTGGGGGTCCGACGGACATCGTCAATCTCGGACTCGCCTGCGAGAGACATCACCACCTACTCCACCATGGCGGCTGGGATATGCGGCTGCGTAACGGAATCATCGAATGGATCCCGCCTGGGTGGCTGGATCCGGAGCGAAGACCCATCCGCAACACCGCACACGACCCACCCCGGACCCCCTGACCACGGGCCGTTCCCTTGTCGACGGCTCGACTCGGCGACGGCCGGGATTCACGGGGTGTGCTGGTCTTCGATCCAGCGGGCCATCGCCTCAGCAGAAGACCGGATGTGGCACCACATGGCCGTCCCGGCGTACCCGTCGACGATGGGCTGGTGCTCATCGTGGTCGCGGCGCAGCAACCGGGAGTTCCAGGGAGTGTTCGGCACTGCCGGGCCTCCCGTCCGGCCGATTCGACTACGACTTCCGCGACGGGTCGTCCCAGCGCGAAATCGTGCTCGACACCTTCAGAAAGCGCCGGCCTCTGCTTCGATTCCGAGGCCCAGATCCGGCTGGACAGCTGAAGCCACGGCCGGACCGTCCTGGTCGGAGCGGCGACGCTGGCGCGCGAACTGGAGGCGGCCGGACACGACTTTCCGTCGCGCTGCCCGCCTACGACCCCTTGCCCACGGTGGCGGACGAAGCCCACGCCATGGCGGACGGCGGTGCGGACACCCTGTTCGCCACCACGATGGCGGACATCGAGGCGCGCAAGCGCGACGCCTAGCCCACGGGAGCCAGCTTCCGTGCGGTCCGCTTCCGGACCTCCAGCCGGAACCCCTCGGGCTTGAGGGTCAACGATTCGGCGATCTTCAGCTCGTAGGACTCGTCGACCGCGAAGTCGTAGCGGTGCAGCAGCAAGCCGAGCGCCAGCACGGCCTCGTGCAGCGCGAACTGCCTGCCGATGCAGGCCCGTTCCCCGGTGCCGAACGGTTTGTAGGCCTGCGCGGGCCGCTTCTTCGCCGCGCCCGGTGCGAACCGTTCCGGGTCGAACACCTCGGCGTCCGGCCCCCAGCTCGCCGGATCCCGGTGCAGCAGCGGCAGGTTCACGATCGCCCAGTCGCCCTTGCGCATCGGATAGCGCCCGCCGAGCACGGTGTCTTCGCGCGCTCCCCTGGTGTAGCCGGGCGCGGTCGGCCACAGTCGCATCGCCTCGTCGAGCACCCGGCGGACGTACCGGAGCTTCGCGATGTCGGCGTAGGCGGGCTCCGGGTCCGGTCCGTCACCCCAGAGCGCGTCGACCTCGGCCTGCGCCCTGGCGAGCAGACCCGGGGCACGCGTGAGGTAGTAGAGCGCGAACGACAACGCGCCCGACGTCGTCTCGTGCCCCGCGACGACGAAGGTGATCGCCTGGTTGCGGATGTTGACCGGGTCCAGCCGCTCGCCAGTGTCCGGATGCGCGCGGTCGAGCATCAGCCCGAGCAGGTCGCGCTCCCCCGGCCCGTCTCGGCGCCCGGCGATCACCTCGTCGACGGTGTCCTTCATCAGCCGGATGTCGGCCGCATTGGCGGCGGCCGAACCGGCCAGCGCTCGCCGCACCAGCCTCGGCATCACCGCGCTGAGCTGGGAGAACCGCAGGGCGCGCTGCATGGCCGAGACGAACGGATGCGGCTGGTCGCGTTCGAACGAGCCGAACCGGTAGCCGAACCCGGCCCGCCCGATCGTCTCCAGCGTCAGCCTGGTCATGTCGGCGGACACGTCGGCGGTCCCGCGCCGGTCCCAGGCTTCGAGCAGCTCGCGGGCCACCTCGACCATGATCGGGTGGTAGCCGCGCATCGCCTCCTGGGTGAACGCGGGCATCAGGATGTCGTGGGCGAGGCGCCAGTTCGGCTCGGAGCCGTAGGCGGTGAACAGCCCGTCACCGGCGATCGACCGGAGGTTCTGCACGCCGAGGCCGACGTGCTTGGCGAACCGGCGCTCGTCGTTCAGCTCGGCCACCAGCTCGCCGCCCGAAACGATCACCAGCTCGGTCTTCCCGATCTTGCGGGCGTAGATCGGGCCCAGCTCGCGGCCGGTGCGGACCGAGTCCTGGATTGGAGTGCGCGGGTTGACACCGATCAGGTCGCCGAGCAGCGGCAACCGGTGCGGGGGATGCGGGATTCCGGTGGTGTCCATGACCGCCCCAGGCTTATTGGACGTGGATTCAGTAATCCCCAGCATCCCGAGCTACTGAACCCGTGTCAAGTAAGATCGGCGGATGAGGACCAGGCTGACCACCGGGCAGCGTCGCGAACAGCTGCTGACGATCGGGGCGGGCCTGTTCGCGAAACATCCCTACGACGAGGTGTGGATCGAGGAGGTCGCCGAGATCGCCGGGGTTTCCCGCGGCCTGCTGTACCACTACTTCCCGACCAAACGGGACTTCTTCGCCGAGATCGTGCGGTCGTCGAGCGAGCGGCTGCTGGAGATGAGCGCGCCCGACGCGGACCTGCCGCTCGGCGAGCAGCTGGCGGCGGGCCTCGACGTATACCTGGACTTCGCCCGCACCCATCCCGAGGGCTACCGGGTGATCCACCGCGCGGCCGGTGCCGTCGACGACGAGATCCGGCAGATCCGCGACACGGGCATGGCCGCCAACGGGGATCGCATCCTCGCCGCGCTCGCCGCGCTGAAGCCCGTCGACGACGCCGCCCGGCTGGCCGTCCGGGGGTGGCTCGCCTTCGTCGTCGCACTGTGCCTGGAATGGCTGGACCACCCCGAGATCGGCCGCGAGCAGGTCCGGGCGCTGTGCCTGCGTACGTTCTTCGCCGCCGTCGAGGTCGATCCGCGGGCGGTGGGCTTCCGGGACTGAAGCGCGAAAAGCGGCGGGCGTGCGGGCACCCCGCACGCCCGCCGCTTCGAAGAGCTCTTCCCGATCGTCAGCCGACCAGGATGGACCGCAGCCTGCCGACCTCGGCGATGCGGCGCTCGGCGAGCCGGTCCGCGGCGGTCGCCGGAGGCACGCCGTCGGCCTTGGCCAGCGCGAACACGGCCTTCGTGGTGTCGAAGATCGCCGTGGTCTTGCGCTGCGCGCGGGTGAAGTCGAACCCGTGGCGCTCGTCGCTGACCTGGATCACGCCGCCCGCGTTGACCAGGTAGTCCGGCGCGAACAGGATGCCCCGGTCGTCGAGCAGCTTGCCGATGCCCGGGTGCGCGAGCTGGTTGTTCGCCGCGCCGCAGACGATCTTGGTCCGCAGCCGGGCGACGGTCTCGTCGGTGAGCGTGCCGCCGAGCGCGCAGGGTGCGAAGACGTCGAGCTCCGACGCGATGAGGGCGTCGACGTCGGCGACGACCTCGATCCCGGGGTACGCCGCGCGCGTGCGTTCGACCGCGGGTGCGTAGACGTCGGTGATGACGACCTGTGCCCCGGCTTCGACGAGGTGCCCCACCAGGATGTGCCCGACCTTGCCGACCCCGGCGACGCCGACGCGGCGACCTGCCAGCTCCGGGATGCCCCAGACGTGGTCGGCCGAGGCGCGCATGCCCTGGTAGACCCCGTAAGCGGTGAGCACCGAGGAGTCACCCGCGCCGCCGTCCTCTGGCGAACGGCCGGTGACGAACTCGGATTCGCGGGCGACGAGGTCCATGTCCTGCACGTAGGTGCCGACGTCGCAGGCGGTGATGTAGCGGCCGCCCAGCGACTGGACGAACCGGCCGAAAGCGCGCAGCAGCGACTCGGACTTGAGCGTCGCGGGGTCGCCGATGATCACGGCCTTGCCGCCACCGAGGTCGAGCCCGGCGAGCGCGTTCTTGTAGGCCATGCCCTTCGACAGCGCGAGCACGTCGTCGAGCGCGGCCGCCTCGGAGGCGTAGGGGTAGAACCGGGTACCGCCGAGCGCGGGCCCGAGAGCGGTGGAATAGATGCCGATGATGGCCTTCAGGCCACTGGCCTGGTCCTGGCAGAACACGACCTGCTCGTGGCCGGATCCCCGGCCGAACACACCTTCGGTCACGGTGGTGACTCCTTTGTCTACGCTTGCGCACGGCTTGTGGCACGCGCGCCCGTCAAGGTTGAGGCCCCGTCCCCGGCGAAGATCATCCACCAGCGGCGACGCCACTGAGCAACCTAGAGCCCGACGCCCGGCGCCGCCACGGCCGGTCGTCGGAACACCTGGTGAACCGGAATTGTCGGACCCACTGGCTACCCTGATCGGCACACCGCGACAGCGGGACAAAGCATGGGGAGCCTGGGGAATCGGGCCGTTCGACCACGACGAGACAGCGTATTTCGCCAGTGAACTCGACAGGCTGGAGGTGCAGGAAGAGGCAGACTTGACGGAGGTGGGACACCGGGGTGCTTGAACGTGGGACACGCCGAAGCGGCGCGCCCCACGTCCGGGGCGGGCTAGAGGATCTCGCCGAGCACGTCCATCGAGGCTTCGAGCTGGGCGTCCGAGAGGTAGGGCGCCGGGCCGAACCGCAGGTGCTTGCCGCGGCTGTCGGTCCGCACCCCGCGCTCGGCCAGCGCCGCCTGCAGCCCGGCGGCGTCCGCGCACTCCAGCGCCAGGAAGCCGCCGAACCGGTCCAGTGGGGTGTCCCGGTCCCGCGTCACGACGTTTTCGGGCAGGTTCAGCAGGTCGAACCGGTCCATCAGGAGGCCGACCTGGTGCTGCGAAACCTCCCGCAGGAACGCCGGTTTCAGGTCCTGCTCGGCGAAGAACCGCTGCACCCGCACGGCCCGGTAGTGGCTGGTCGGGTCGTAGGTCGCCCCGGCGAACCGGTCCGGCCCGAGGCTGTACGCGACCTCGCCCGGCTGGCGGCGCTCGTCGGCCAGCGTGCCGAACTCGGCGTACCAGCCGGTGACCACCGGCCGCATCTCCTGGGCGTGCGCGGGCAGCCGCAGGAAGCAGTTGCCCTCGCCGAGCTGCAGGTACTTGTAACCGCCGCCGAGCACCCAGGCGTTGGTCAGCCCGAGGTCGTGCAGCGCGAACGGGACGACGCCCAGTGCGTGGTAGGAGTCCACGACCAGGTCGACCGAGAACCGCAGGCAGGCGTCGGCGAGGAAAGCCAAGCCCGGCACGAGCCGCGCGGTCTCGAACAGCACGGCGGAGACCATCACCGAAGCCGTCCGGTCGTCGATCTCGGCGGCCAGCCGCTCGGCCAGCGTGGCGACCGGCGAAGCCGGCACGCGGACGACCTCGATCCCCTCTTCGGCGAGCCGGGACAGCTGGCGGCGCAGGGTGTGGAACTCGCCGTCGGTGGTGACGATGCGCGGGCGGGCGCGCAGGTCCAGCGCGGACAGGAAGCGGATGACCAGCTCGTGCGTGCTGTGGCCGAGGACGATGTCCCCGCGTGGATCGCTGAGCAGGCCCCGGAACCCGGCCCGCAGCTCGTCTGCCTTGGCGAACGCCCGCTCCCACTTGTCGTCGACCCCGTGGGCGGCGTCGGCGAAGGCCTCGAGCAGGCCCTCCTCGGCAACGTCGGGCCAGGCCTGGTGGGAATGCCCGGTGAGCAGCAGCCGCTCACCGACGCCGAACCGGCCGTAGTGCTCAGCCAGCGAGTTCGGGCTCTTGCGCAGTTCGTCGAGTGAGGTCACAGTCGGCTCCGCACTGCCCAGAGATCGGCGAACATCGGGGTGAACAAGGTCGTCCTCAAGTACGCCGCCCCCGACGAACCACCGGTGCCCGTCTTGTCCCCGATCGTCCGTTCGACCATCTTGACGTGCCGGTAGCGCCATTCCTGCATCCCCTCGTCGAAGTCGACCAGGTGCTCCGCCACGTTCGACGGCCCCGCATCGTCCTGGTACACCTTCAGCAGCACTTCCTGCAGCCCTGGCGAGGGTTCCGCCGGCTTCGTGACGTCCCGGCCCGCCGGAACCGCGTACCCGTTCACGGCCAGGTAGTCGACAAACGTGTCGAACAGCGAGGGCCGCGACATGGCGTCGGAGATCCGCTGCCGCGCCTCGCCACCCTCGGGGTAGTGCGCGAACACGCGCTCGTCGCGCCGCCCGAGCACCGCCTCCAGCTCACGGAACTGGGCGGACTGGAAGCCGCTCGACGCGTCCAGCCGGGCACGGAAACTGGTGAACTGCCGGGGGGTCATCGTCTCCAGCACGTCGATCTGCGCGACCACCACCTTGAGGATGGTGAGGATCCGGCGCAGCGTGCGGATCGCGTGCGGGGTGTGGCCCGCGGCGAGGTGCTCCTGGAGGTAGCGGACTTCGTGCAGGATCTGCTTGAACCACAGCTCGTACACCTGGTGGATCACGATGAACAGCAGCTCGTCGTGCTCGTCGGAGCGGGGCCGCTGGGCGTCCAGCAGGTCGTCCAGCGCGAGATACGACGTATAACTCAACGCCGCCTGAGTGTCTGTGTCAGTCATCCTCGGGTCACCTCATCGAAGTGTCGCTGCGCTGCGGGTGCGAGCGCGGCGTACAGCCGGTGGAACAGGTCCACCGCGTTGGCCCTGCCAGGTGGGATCAGTCCACCCGGCAGCTCCGGATCCAGGGAGGGGAAAGCGCGGAAGGTGTGTACCAGCCGCGTCCGGAGGGCGAAAGCGATCCCATCCGGTGGGTCGCCGGGCAGCTCGCCGAACTCGGCCAGGAACGCGTCGTAACGCGCGGCCAGCCCGTCGAGGTCCCAGGCGCGTTTGGCGAACCGCTCGACGTCGAGCCCGCCGGAAGGCCTGCCCAGCATCAGCCCGGCGTACTCGGTGACGTCCAGCTCGGCGAGCAGTGAGAGCACCTCGTCCTCACGGTCGTGCGGGGCGATCCAGGTGCCATCCTGTACCGCACCGAAGCCGAGGAACCGCAGGCGGCGGACCAGCCGCTCGCGGGACTGGCGGCGGCTTTCGGGGATGCTCTGCCACAGGACGGTCCAGTCGCCGGGCGGGCGCTCCCGCGTGCCGAGGGAGAAGATCCGCCGGTCGCCGTCCTCGAGCAGCGCGATCGTGCGCCCGGTGAGGGAGTAGTGCACCAGCCGTCCCTCCTTGTGCCGGGCGAGCAGGTCGCGCCGGACGAGCCTGGCCAGCGCGATCCTGGCGGCGCCGTCGGAGAACCCGAGCTCGGCCAGCACCGCGACCAGCCCGCCGGACCAGATCCGGCGGGACTCGCGCGGGTGCACGTAACTCCCCAGCAGGGTCATCACCAGCTCCTGCGGGCTGGTGGCGGGGGTTCCGGACATGCGCGCAACTCTATACACCACAGGGCGCTGCGGTGTAGGTTGATTCGGGTGACGTACTTCGCGGATTTGACCTCCCGCCAGGTCGCCGCACTGCACGGCGACGCCCGTGTTCCGGTGCTGCTGCTGCCGCTGGGTGCCGTCGAGCCACACGGGCCGCACGCCCCGCTCGGCACCGATCAACTGATTTCACGCGGGATGTGCGAGCGCGCGGCGGCGAGGCTTGCCGCTGACCGGGATGTCCACGTGGTGATCCTGCCTGAGCTTCCCTACGGCGTAACCCGCTTTGCGGGTGATTTCCCGGGAACCGTCTCGATCGGCGAGGAAACCTTGCACACACTGCTGATCGACGTCTGCGGTGCGCTGATAAGCCAGGGATTTCCCCACATCCTGCTGGTCAACAACCATTTCGAGCCCGCACACCTGAGCACTCTGCGACGTGTGGTCGAAACTACGGAATCTTTACACGGCAAGCGAATCGGCCATCTGGACCTGGTCCGGCGCCGTTACGCCGAACGACTTACCGACGAGTTCCGCTCAGGAGCGTGCCATGCCGGGCGGTACGAAACCTCGCTCGTGCTGGCGGATCGGCCGGAGCTCGTCGACACCGAGACGATGCGGCGGCTGCCCGAGGTCCCGGTCGACCTGCCGGCGGCGATGCGGGCTGGTGCACAAGGTTTCCTTGACATGGGCATGACCGACGCGTATTGCGGAGCCCCCGCGGAAGCCACCACAGAGGAGGGTCAAGACACCTTTACGGTTCTGACCGAGCTACTGGTGGAGGCCATCCGCGAACTCGGGAGTACCTCGTGAAGTTCAACCTGGCCAACCATTTTGTGGACCGTCACGTGATTGAAGGCCGGGGTGGCCGGACGGCGTTGCACTGCGGGGACCGGGAAGTGACCTACGCCACCCTCGCCACGCTGACCAACCGGATCGGGCACGTGCTGCGCGAGCTGGGTGTCCGAAGTGGACAGCGGGTGCTGCTCGCGCTGAGTGACGGCGAGGAGTTCGTCGCGACCTGGTACGCGGTGCAGAAGATCGGCGCCGTGACCGCCGAGGTCTACCCCTTCCTGCAGCCGAAGGACTACCGCTACTACCTCGGCTACACCGAGGCCGTGGTGGTCGTCGCGGACGCGGTCACGCTGCCCGCGCTGCGCGAGGCCGGTGCGCGGAACCTGCTCGTCACCGGGGTCGACGAGGCCGAACTGCGCCCCGATGAGCGTCCTTTCAGGACACTCGTCGACCGCGCGCCCGGCGAGCTCGAAACCGCCCCGACCACGCTGGACGACGTCGCGATCTGGAAATTCACCACCGGCAGCACCGGGGCGCCCAAAGCCTGTGTGCACCCGGCGCGCAGCGCGCTGGAGAGCTTCGAGCGCTACGCCGAGGGCGTGCTGGAACTGCGGCCGGACGACCGGATCCTGGCCGTGCCCAAGCTGTTCTTCGGCTACGCCCGCGACCTCGTGGCCCTGTTCCCGTTCGGCGTCGGGGCGGCCGGGATCCCCTTCCCCGAACGCAGCACCGCGGAGCGGATGTTCGAGCTGATCGCCCGGCACCGGCCCACCATCCTGGTGAACGTGCCGACGATGATGAGCGCGATGATCGCGCATCCGGCCGCGGCCGAGCAGGACCTCAGCTGCCTGCGGCTGGCGACCTCGGCGGGCGAAGCGCTGCCGTCCGAGTTGCATCGTAAGTGGGACAACACTTTCGGCGTGCCGGTGGTCGACGGCATCGGCTCTTCCGAGGCGTATCACATCTATCTGTCGAACACCCCCGGCCAGGTGCGCGTCGGCAGCCTCGGCCGCCCGGTGCCGGGCTACACGGCCCAGGTCGTCGACGAGCTCGGCGAACCGCTGCCGGACGGCGAGATCGGGCCGCTGCGAATCACCGGTCCGACCATCGCGCGGGAGTACCACGGCGACCCGGAGAAGTCGGCGCGGACGTTCGACGGCGACACCCTGCTCAGCGGGGACCTGTTCAGCCGGGACGCCGAGGGCTGCTATCACCACCGGGGCCGCGCGGACGACCTGCTCAAGGTCGGCGGGGTGTTCGTCTCGCCGGGCGAAATCGAGGACTGCCTGCTCGGCCACCCGGCCGTGGTGGACTGCGCGGTCACCGGGCACACCGTCGACGGGCTCGTCATCGCGCGGGCCCACGTCGTCCTCGCCGACGGCGCCGACGTCACGGCGAAGGACCTGCAGGACCACGCGCGGGCGCACCTCGCGCGGCACAAGTATCCGCGTGAGGTGGTGTTCGTGCCTGGACTTCCCCGTACCGCCAACGGAAAACTCGACCGCCGAGCGCTGCGGCTGGAGGCGTGATGAGCCGGATCGTGGTGGTCACCGGAGGAACGCGCGGGATCGGCGCGGCGATCGCGGCGCGGTTCGCCGCCGCGGGCGACACCGTGCACGCGCCCGGCCGCGCGGATTGTGACGTCACCGACGAGGCCGCCGTCATGGCGTACTTCAGCCTGCTCGGGCGGGTCGACGTCCTGGTCAACAACGCCGGGATCTCGGCCAGCGCGCCCCTTTCCAAGACGACCCTCGACGACTGGCACGCCCAGCTCGCGGTCAACGCGACCGGCGCTTTCCTTTGCACCAGAACGGTTCTACCCGGGATGCGGGAACGCGGCACCGGCCGGATCGTCACGGTGGCGTCCACGGCCTCGCATGTCGGCTACCGCTACACGAGCGGGTACACGGCCTCGAAGCACGCGGCGGCCGGGCTCATGCGGGCGGTCGCGGCCGAGGTCGCGGGCACCGGGGTGACCGCCAACGCGGTGTGCCCGGCGTTCGTGCGCACCGACATGACCGCGGCTTCGGTGGCGAGAATCCGGGAGAAGACCGGCCGCGACGAGAGCGCCGCGGAGGCCGCGCTCGCCGCCGCCTCGCCGCTCGGGCGGCTGCTCGAACCGGAGGAAGTCGCCTTCGCGGTGGGTTTCCTGGCGGCCGCCGAGGCGGGCGCCATCAACGGACAGACGCTAGTCCTCGACGGAGGTGGGATCCAGCTATGAGCCCGTACCGCGCCAGTGCGCCGATCACCCGGGAGTGGGAGAACTTCGAGTTCGCCGTGGCCGACGGGGTCGCCACGGTGACGCTCGACCGGCCCGGCAAACTCAACGCGCTGACTTTCGAGGCCTACGCGGACCTGCGGGACCTGCTCGCCGAACTGCCGCACCGCGGCGACGTGCGCGTACTGGTCATCACCGGGCGCGGGCGGGGGTTCTGCTCGGGTGGCGACGTCGAGGAGATCATCGGCGAGCTGCGGAAGATGGAGACCGCCGAGCTGCTGGAGTTCACCCGCATGACGGGCGCGGTGGTCAAGGCGCTGCGCGAATGCCCGATCCCGGTGATCGCGGCGGTCAACGGCATCGCGGCGGGCGCGGGCTCGGTGATCGCGCTGGCGAGCGACTTCCGGCTGCTGGCGCGCTCGGCGAAGTTCGCCTTCCTGTTCACCAAGGTCGGCCTCGCCGGGGCGGACATGGGTTCGGCGTACCTGCTGCCGCGCCTGGTCGGCCTCGGCCGCGCGACGGAACTGCTGATACTGGGCGACAAACTCGACGCCGCCCGCGCCGAGACGATCGGTCTGGCCACCCAGGTCGTCGACGACGAGGAGCTGCCCGCCGCGGCCGCCGCGCTGGCCAAGCGGCTCGCCGACGGCCCAGCGCTCGCCTACGCGACGACGAAGGTGCTGCTGACGCGCGAGCTGGACATGGACCTCGGCGGCGCGATCGAGCTCGAGGCCATCACCCAGGCACTGCTGATGACCAGCAAGGACCACCACGAGTTCTACGCGGCCTGGTCGGCCGGACGCAGTCCACAGTGGACTGGTCGCTAGCCGATCGGGGCGATGCTCAGCACCGCGGAATCGCCGTCGACCGACACGACGTCGACCCGCAGGTTGTTGGGGCGGCACGAGCCCGACACCCCGACGACCATGGTCAAGTCGTTGTTGTTGCTGGAAAGGCTGCACTCGCCGATCGAAGCGCCGCCGTGACGGTTCCCGATGTCGTGCCCGGTCAGGGTGACATGGCCGTCGGCGATCGCCGTGACGGTGAGCGACTCGACCCTGGTGGACGCCGGGAGGGTGATCTTCGCGGAAACGGTGACGCGGACCTGGCACGTGCCGTCCGAGCAGGCGGAGAGGTCCGTGCCGTCAGCGGCTTGCGGTGCCGAGGTTTTCGACGGCTCGGCGGTCGAAGGCCGGGACGCGGCTGAGCCCTGCGGCGCGGCTGAGCCCTGGACCGGCGTCCCCGTGCATCCGGCGAGCGCCATCGCGCTCGTCGCCACCAGAACCGCCAGCCACCGTACTGTGTTCACCGAGTCCTCCTCCGCTGTCAGGATCACGGTAGTCGCGTCCAGGGGCGAGCAGGGTCGGCGCGGCACCAACCTGTCACGCTTTCGAGCGAACGTGGACGGCGCGCGCTGATCGGCTACACGGCCGTCATCGCGATCGCGGGTTCCTCGAGGCTGCCGAAGTAGAGCTTGCCGTGGTGTTCGCGGACGCCGACAAGCAGGTGGAAGCCCGGGATCTCGCCACGCAGTTCGCGCTCGACCGTGCCGTCCGCGGCCAGGCCGAGCACGCCGACCTCGCGCCCGGGTGCCGGTTGCAGGGCGGGCGGCAGCGCCCGGACGCCCGCGCGCAGTGGCGCGGGGAGCTTGCGGACGAGGTCGAGGGCCGGGACCTTCGGGCTCGCCTGGGTCACCCAGATCAGGCCGTCGGTGCCGGTGGAGATGTTGTCGGGGAAGCCGGGCAGGTCGTCGATGAGGACGTCGGTCTCTCCCGCCCGCTCGCCGGTCAGCCACACGCGCGTCACGCGGCAAGCGCCCGTTTCCGCGACCGCGACGTAGGACTCGTCCGGGGGCAGCGCGACGCCGTTGGCGAACTGGAGTCCGTCGGCGACCAGGTCGATCTTGCCGTCCGTGGTGCGCCGGAGCAGGCGGCCGCCCGCGGTCTGCTCGATCAGGTCGTCGCGCCACTTTTCGATGCCGAACCGGCGGGACGAGTCGGTGAAGTAGATCGTGCCGTCCTTCGCGACGGCCGCGTTGTTGCAGAACACGAAGTCCAGGCCCAGCGCCGAAGTCGCCAGCGTGGTGACCTCGCCGCCGCCGATCGGCAGGATGAGCAGGCCCGCTTTGGCGTCGCAGATGAGCAGCTCGTCGTCGCCGTGCAGCTCGAGCCCGAGTGGGCGGCCGCCGGTGTCGCCGAGCACGTCGATCCGGCTGCCGTCGGGGGCGACGCGCAGGATCCGCCCGTCGTCGACGCCGGTGTAGACGCGGCCCTCGGCGTCGACGACGACGTCCTCGGGGCCGTGCCCGTTGACCGGGATGACCGTGACCTCGCCGAACCGCATCTCGGGTCTCCTACCGGTAGGTGAGCAGCGCCGCGGCTTCGGCTTCGAAGTGCGGATGTTCGTTGAACGACAACAGGGTCACGCCGCCGCGGCCGGACACCAGCTTGGTGATCCCGGCGTTGACGGTGACCCGGTTGAGCTTGAGCAGTCCCGCTTCCGGGGTGCCGATCAGCGCACCGCAGACCGCCGCGATCACCCCGCCCGAGGTGAACACCACGGCGTGCTCGCCCTTCCCCAGCGACGCCACCACCTCGGCGAGCGCGCCGCGGACCCGGCCGAGGAACGCGGGCCAGGTCTCCGCGCACGGGCCGGTCTCCCCCGCGTCGACCCACGCGCTCAGCGCGCCGTCGAGCGCGGCCTGGTACGCGCGGGAGTCGTCGCCCTGCTGGGTGCCGCCCGCGTGGTGCGTGGCGATGTCGACGTGGTCGTACTCGTTCCAGCGCGGGTCCTCGACGACGTCGATCCCGGACCCGAGCACCTTCATCGCCGTCGCGGCCGTATCCCGTTGCCGCGCCAGGGAACCGCTGCGGGCCTGGCTGAACTCGACGCCGCGCCGGAGCAGCTCCGCACCGACCACAGTGGACTGTTCGAACCCGCGCGGGGACAGCTGGTCGTAGTCGGCCGCGCCGAACGAGGCCTGCCCGTGGCGTACCAGGTAGATCGCGCCCATTCAGGCACTCCCCTTCGCGATGATCTCGCGGCAGCGCCACTCGAGGTAGCCGACGAACTGCCAGAATTCGGCGAACGCCGGGTTGTGCGTGGCGCCGGTGTGGAAGCGGTAGTAGATCTGCTGGAGCACCGCGGCCAGCCGGAAGAGCCCGTACACCTCGTAGAACGTCCAGTTGCCGATCGTCATGCCGGTGCGCCGCGCGTAGTGCTCGACGAACTCGTCGCGGGTGTACATCCCCGCGACGTGCGTCGGCTGCCTGCGGCTCGCGCGCATCACTTCGTCGTCGTCGGCCTGCACCCAGTACGAAAGCGTGCTGCCGAGCTCCATCAGCGGGTCGCCCAGCGTGGCCATCTCCCAGTCCAGGATACCGGTGACCTCGAGCGTCTCCGGTCCGTCCAGCACCAGGTTGTCGAGGCGGAAGTCGTTGTGGATCAGGCAGATCCTCACTTCGCCGGGTTGGTTCGCCGCCAGCCAGTCCAGCACCTCGGTGAACTCCGGCACGTTGTCGGTGCGGGCCTTGCGGAACCGCTCCGACCAGCCACGGACCTGCCGCTCGACATACCCGGCGCCCTTGCCGAGGTCCGAGAGCCCGGCGGCCTCGACGTCGACGGCGTGCAGGTCGGCCAGCCGGTCCACGACCCTGCCCGACAGCTCACGCGCCCGCTCGGGCGACAGGTCCAGCCCCTCGGGCAGGTCGCGGCGCAGGATGAGCCCGTCGAGGCGCTCCATCACGTAGAAGTCGCCGCCCAGCACGGCCGGATCGTCGCAGAAGGCGAGCACCTCGGGCACGTAGCCGAAGACGGGCTTCAGCCCCTGCTGGACCCGGAACTCGCGGCGCATGTCGTGCGCGGACGCCGCTTTGTGCCCGGACGGCGGGCGGCGCAGGATCAGCTCCCGGTCCGGACAGGTCAGCAGATACGTCAGGTTCGACGCGCCGCCGGGGAACTGCCGGATCGACGGCGGGCCGCCGAGACCGTCCACTCTGGACTCGAGCCAGGTGTGCAGCGCGGCGGCGTCGACGGCGTCCTCGCCGCGGACCTCGACGGTCGGGTCGGTCATGTGAACTTCCTGAGCAGCCCGTCCGGGATCACCCGCATGACCAGGCTCAGCGGCACCCATGGCCAGGTCGGGACGTAGGCCTTCGCGGTCTCGGACTCGATCGCCTTGACCAGCGCCCGCGCGCCCGGCTCGGCCTTGGTGGCCAGCGGGTTGCCACCGACCTTGTCGTTCATCTCGGACTCGATGTAGCCCGGCAGCAGGGTGGTGACCTTGATCGGGGTGCCGCGCAGCTCGGCGCGGGTGCCCTGGGCCAGCGACGAGATGCCTGCCTTCGACGCGGCGTACGCGGTCACGTTCTTGGGCAGGCCCCGGATCGCGCTGAACGAGGACACCACGACCAGGTGTCCCGCGCGCTGCTCCCGGAAGATGCCGACCGCCGCCTCGACCTGCGCGGCGGCGGCGATGAAGTTGGTCTCCAGGGTCTCGCGGTTGGCGTCGAACCGGCCGGTGCCGATCGGCTGTCCCTTGCCGAGCCCGGCGTTCACGATCACGCGATCGAGTGAACCCAACTCCTGGGCAAACTCGCCGAAGACGCTGAACACCTGGTCGTGGTCGTTCACGTCCAGCTTCCGGGTGACGACGGTGATGCCGGGGTGCGCGGTCTTGAGCTCCGCCGCGAGCGCGTCGAGCTTCTCGGTACGCCGGCCGCAAAGGGCGAGGTTGCGGCCCTTGGCCGCGAACTGCCGGGCCATGCCCTCGCCGAGACCCGAGCTGGCGCCGGTGATCAGGATGTTCTTCCGCAGGACCATGGACCGGAGCCTACCGGTAAGTAACAAGGACCGGTGGTCCGACGCGGGTGCACGTCGGACCACCGGTCCCGTGGGGTGTCACGCGGTGCGGTCCCGAATCCCGCGGGACCGCACCGGCGGCACTAGCTGACGATCTGGAGCAGCTTGTTCGGCGTGCCCGAGCTCGGGTTGGAGATCTTGTCCGCCGCCGCGCCGCCGGTCAGGGCGTCCGAGACCTGGGCGGGCGTGGCGTCCGGGTGCGCCGAGAGGTACAGCGCCGCCGCGCCCACGACGTGCGGGGTGGCCATCGAGGTGCCGCTGATCGTGTTGGTCGCGTCGTCACCGGTGCCCCAGGACGAGGTGATGCCGACGCCCGGCGCGTACAGGTCGACGCCCGCGCCGAAGTTGGAGAAGCTGGCCTGCTTGTCGGTCTTGTCGCTGGCCGCCACCGTGATGGCCTCCTTCACCCTGGCGGGTGACGAGGTGCTGGCGTCGGCCGACTCGTTGCCCGCCGCGACCCCGAAGGTCACGCCCTTCGCGATCGCGCCCTGAACCGACTTGTCGAGCGCGTCGTCGGGGCTGCCGCCGAGGCTCATGTTGGCCACGGCCGGGGCCTTGGCGTTCGCGGCCACCCAGTCGATGCCCGCGACGACACCCTCGGTGGTGCCGCTGCCGTTGGCGTCCAGCACCCGGACGCCGACGATCTTGACGCCCTTGGCCAAGCCGTACTCGGTGCCGCCGATGGTGCCGGCGACGTGCGTGCCGTGGCCGTTTTCGTCGTTCGGGTCGTCGTCGTTGTCGACGAAGTCCTTGCCGCCGCCCGCGCGGCCGCCGAAGGTCTCGTGCGTGGCGCGGACCCCGGTGTCGATGATGTAGGCGGTGACGTTGTCCGCCTTGTTCGGATAGGTGTACGAGTTGTCGAGCGGGAGGTCCTTCTGGTCCACCCGGTCGAGGCCGTACGAAGGCGGGTTCGTCTGGGTGTCGAGCGCGTGGACCCGGTGGTTCTGCACCACGAAGTCGACCGTCGGGTCCGCGGCTAGGCGCTTGGCCCCAGCCTCGTCGGCCGCGACGGAGAAGCCCCGCAGCGCCGAGCCGTAGGTGCGCGCGACCTGGGCGCCGTACTTGCCCGCGAGGCTCTGGGCCTGCGCGGAGACGTTGGCCTTGACGTCCTGCGCGGAGACGCCGGAGGCACCCTTGAGGACCACTAGGTAGCTGCCCGCCACCGCGTCGGGCGTGTTCGCCGAGCGGATCTGGCCTTCCTGCTGGGCGTGTGCGGTGCCCGCGCCGAGTGTCGCCACCATCGCTGAAACGCCCGCGAGGGCGACGCCTGCCATCAGCTTCTTCGGGGTCTTCCGAGACTTGCTCATGGGTCCCTTTCTGCCACACCGAGTGATCTTGCTGAGAACCATGCAATCGTGTGAACAGGACCCGGCGCAATGATTGCCAGTTACCAGTACTAGACCATTCAGGCTAATGACAATGACCCGAGCGGGTTAGTAGACCCATGTGACAAGCGGAGAGAGTTCGTTACCGACTGCTGATAAAGTTATTCGTGTTGTTATCAACGGCAGACGACAGGTGGGGGCGGTCGGACAGCGCATGGTGACGGGGAGCATGGCGGACCAGCCCGAAACCACGGCGTTCGCGGCGACACTGCGGGCGGCGATCGCGACCTCCGGCCTCAGTCTCGACCGGATCCAGGCTCGCCTGCAGGCTCGCGGCGTCGCGGTCAGCGTCACCGCGTTGAGCTACTGGCAGTCTGGCAAACGTCAGCCCGAACGGCAGAGTTCGCTGTCCGCGGTCCGCGTGCTGGAAGAGATCCTCGCGGTGCCGCCCGGCGCGTTGCTGAGCCTGCTCTCGCCCCCGCGCCCGCGCGGTGTGTCCTCCCACCGCAGCCGGACGGTCACGGAGGAACCACAGACCTTCCCCCTGGAAGCGCTGCAACGCCTGCTGGACAAGGTCGGCGCGCCCAACGCGCTAGAACAGCGCCACCAACAGCACCACCAGCTCAAGCTAGTCGGCCTGCACGACCTGTGTGAGATCGCCGTGGACGGCGGCCAGCGGGCGGTGACGGCGAGGGCGGTGTTCCAGGCGGGCGCCGACGGGCAGGACCGCTGGCTCCTGGTCTACGCCCAGGGCGATCCCGACGCCGGGCAGCCGGTACTGCACGCGGTGCGCAACTGCGAGGTCGGCCGCAACGAGGTCGACGACGAGCACGGGCTCACCGTGGCGGAGCTGGTGTTCGACCGGCCGATCGACCGCGGCGAGACGCATCTGATCGAGTATTCGCTGGTCAACGACGGGCCGCCGTACCCGGAATGCCGCAACACCAGTTATCGCGAGTTCCGTCGCCCGGTGCGTGAGTACCTGCTGGAGATCCGGTTCGACCCCGAGACGGCGCCCGAACGCTGCTGGCAGTACTCGAGCCAGGGCGCCGACGCCCCGGCGGACCGCCGCGAGCTGAAACTGGACCAGGGCCACGGCGTCCACGCCGTGGCCCTGGACTTCGGTCCCGGGGTGTTCGGGATCGACTGGGAGTACTGAGCCCCACACCACTTCCCCCCGCAACTCGTCGACGAGTCGTGGTGTCTCGCGTGCAAGGGACCACGATTCGTCGACGAGTTGCGGTCCGATGTACTACGAAGCGCCCAGCTTGTTGCGAAGCACCTTGCCGGTGGCGTTACGCGGCAGCTCGTCGAGGAACTCCACCTCGCGCGGCACCTTGTACCGGGCGAGGTTGGACTTGACGTACTCACGCACGCCGTCGACGTCGAGCTCCGAACCCTCGGCACGCACGATGTAGGCCTTGAGCCGCTGGCCGAACTCCGCGTCCGTCACGCCGACCACCGCGGCCTCGATCACGTCGTTCCGCTCGACCAGCAGGTTCTCGACTTCGATCGGGAACACGTTCTCGCCGCCGGAGACGATCATCTCGTCGTCGCGGCCGTCGATGAACAGCAGGCCGTCGGCGTCGAAATGGCCGACGTCGCCGCTGGAGAGCAGTCCGTCGATGATCTCCTTGTGCCTGCCGTCGGTGTAGCCGCCGAAGCTGAGCCCGCTGCCGACGAACACCCGGCCGGTGACGTGCGGCTCGGTGATCTTCGCGCCGTGGGAGTCGTAGAGCACGACCTTGCAGCCCACCGGCGCCCGCCCGACGGTGCCCGGGGCCTTGCGCCAGTCCTCCGGGGTGGCGACCGTGGCCACCGCGACCTCGGTCGAGCCGTAGAGGTTGTGCACGACGTCGCCGAACGCCGCGGTCGCCCGGTTGCCGAGGTCCGGCGACAGCGCCGAACCCGCGACGAAGATGATCCGCAGCGACGTCGTGTCGTACTTCGCGCGGACCTCGGCTGGCAGGTCGACGATGCGCTGGAGCATGGTCGGGACCAGCACGAGCGCGGTGCACCTGTGCTCGGCGACCCCGCGCAACGTCTGCTCCGGGTCGAACTTGCGCCGCATCACGACCTTGCAGCCGAGCGCGAACGACAGGATGAACTGCGAAAGTCCGGTGCCGTGGAACAGCGGGGCGCCCATGTACGTCGCCTCGCCGGAGCGCAACGGGATCCGGTCGAGGAACTGCGCGGACGCCAGCGGCGAGGTGTGCGGCCGCGGCGCGCCCTTGGGCGTCCCGGTCGTTCCGCTGGTCAGGAGCACGAAACCGCCGGGCTTGGCCGGTGCGGGCCACGGCCGGTCGTCGGTGCTCGCGATGAGCTCGGCCAGCACCGGGATCTCGTTGCCCGCGAGGCTCACGTCGGGGTCGACCCACGCGAGGTAGCGGTCGACCTCGGCGTCGACGGCGTCGAGCAGGCCGGTGAACTCCTGGTCGTACACCAGCGCGGTCACCCCCTCACGGGTGGCGACGTCGGCCAGCTGCGGCTTGGCGAAACCCGTGTTCATCAGCAGCAGGCGGACGCCGAGCTTGCCTGCCGCGGCCATCGAAAGCACCAGTCCACGGTGGTCACGGCACAACGCGGCGATCACCGAACCGGGCTTGATCCCCCGCTCGGACCAGGCTCTGGCCAGCGCGTTGGACTGGGCGTCGAGCTGCTTGAAGGTCAGCTGACCGAGGTCGTCGACGATGCCGACGGCGGTCGGGTCGCGCCGGGCGGCGATCTGGTTCGCTCCGGCGAACGGGCCGAATCTCCGGATGGCGACCAGCGACCGGATGCCCTCGTCCACGCGGGGGAACGGCACGAGGCCTGCTTGGCGCATCACCTCGATGCTGCGCACCGTGTCCGTGACCTTGTCCGTCACCAGGGTGGCGAGTTCGGACACGCCGGGGTATCTCATCCGGGCACCTCCGTTGCTGCTGCGGGGGAGAGAGTCCATCCGTCGTAGACCGTACCGGCGGTATGGGGGCTACTGGAGAGTAGCCGAACCGGCCGACGGGCGCACCCAGCCTGGTCCAGCGCCGTTCCGGCGTTCGGGTGACGCCGTTTCTTTGGCACGGCCGTGCGACCGCACCGGCCGGAAACTGTCAGACCCGCCGAGCACAATGGGCGGGTGCGGGTGATCACCGGTCTGGAGGAGGACGGCCATGCCGTTCACGTACCCGGATCACCCGAGCGGAGCAGGCGCGGCCTCACCGACGCCGAGCTGGTGACGTACGCCCGCGCACTGGAGGAGGAGCAGCGGCCGCGGTGGGTGTTTCCCTCGGTCGAGCAGACGTACCCGGTGCTGATGCGCGCCGGGGTGCGGGTGCGCCGCTGCCACGACCTCGCGCTGGCGGAGGGGCTGCTGCTGGCGCACGAGGGCAGGGAGGAGCAGTCACGCAGCCTGCTCGCGGCGCTGGCCAGGGCGAACGGCGAGGAACCGCCCGCGGAGGCGCCCACGGGGTTCGGCGAGCACGACCAGCCGACGCTGTTCGAAACCCGCGGGCCCGGGTTGCCCGCCGGCGTCACCGTGGTCGAGGCGGCGGGGCGGGTGCTGGCCGAGCAGGAGCGGCGGGTGGCCGGGAGCGAGCATCCCGACCGGTTGCGGCTGCTGCTGGCGGCCGAGTCGGCGAGCGCGCTGGCCGCCGCCGAGATGTCGGCCGACGGGCTGCCCTGGCGGGCCGACCTGCACCGAGAGCTGCTCGCCGAGAAGCTGGGCCCGCGTGTGCCGGCGGGCCAGCGGCCGAAGAAGCTGGTCGACCTCGCCGCGCGGATCAGCGAGGCGTTCGGCGGGCGGCCGGTCAACCCGGATTCGCCGCCGAGCGTGGTGCGGGCGCTCGGCCGGGCGGGCATCGAGGTGTCTTCGGCGCGCGCGTACCTGCTGCGCGACATCGACCATCCCGCGGTCGCGCCGCTGCTGGAGTACAAAGAACTCGCGCGGCTGCACTCGGCCAACGGCTGGAGCTGGCTGGACGAGTGGGTGCACGACGGGCGGTTCCGGCCGGTGTACATCGTCGGCGGCGTGGTGTCGGGCCGGTGGGCCAGCCGGGGCGGCGGCGCGCTGCAGATCCCGAAGATCCTGCGCGGCTGCGTCCGGGCGGACCCTGGCTGGAAGCTGGTCGTCGCCGACGCCGCACAGCTGGAACCCCGCGTGCTGACGGCGTTGTCCGGCGACCGGAAGCTCGCTGAGGTCTCTGGCTCGACGGACCTCTACGCCAGCCTGGCGGAGGCGATGTTCACCGGCGCGCGGGTGCCGGTCCCGGCCTGGGACGATCGCGACGACCGCGCGCGAGCGAAGATCGCGATGCTCTCGGCGATGTACGGTGGCACGTCCGGCGAGGCCGGTCCCCTGCTTGCCCTGCTGCGTCAGCGTTTCCCCGAGGCAGTGTCCTATGTGGAGCACGCGGCGCAGTCCGGCGAACGCGGGCAGCGCGTCCGCTCCCGGCTGGGCCGCACCTCCCCCGCCCCCTCTGCCGCCTGGCGAGCCCTCACCGGCGGCCTGTCCGACGACGAGGCATCCGAAACGAAAGCTCGCCAGGCCTCCCGAGGCTGGGGCCGCTTCACGCGCAACTTCGTCGTCCAAGCGAGCGCGGCGGACATGACGGCGGTCCTACTGGCCACCCTCCGCCAGCGTCTCCCCGCCCCCGCCCACCTGGTCTTCTTCCAGCACGACGAGGTCCTCGTCCACGCCCCCGCCGACCACGCCGACGAGGTCTCCACGGCCATCACCGACTGCGTCGCCGAGGCCGCCCGCCTCCTGTTCGGCCCCGCCTGCCCAGTCCACTTCCCCATGCACATCGCCATAGCCGACAGCTACGCCGACGCAAAATAACCCGCGAGTCCCACACTCACGCGCCCGAGTTCCACACTCACGGGCCCGTGTCCCACGTTCAGACCCGCCGTGTCCCACGTTGAGGGGCCCCGTGTCCCACATTCACGGAGCCCGACTGCCGGAATCGCCGGTGGGGCATCAGTGACGGGTGAGGTTTTCCGTGACACCGGGTGACTGCGGTTGCTTAACGAGAGTCATCACCCTGCGCCATCCGGTTCTCCCAGAAACTGCTGCAGACACTCACGGTCCGGTAATCACGGTCGTGATGCCACCATTTGGCAGTATCGCTTTCAGTGGGACGATCACTACTTTAAGTCATCATGAAGAAGTCCACTAAGAAATTACTGAGGAACCTCTGGGGATATCTCCTCCTAGCCGCCGTGGCCTGTTTTTGGTTCGTGCCGTCGATCGGCCCCGGAGCGGTCGCGATCTTGTCAGCTCTTGTCGTCGCTTACTGCCTCTTCCAGGCTCCGATGTGGTGCTGCGCCGACATACGTGGCGGCGGGCTTTGCCGCAACAACGCATACGGAATTTTGCTGGGCTGCCACATCAGACAGCACAAAGGGCAGAAACTCCGCATGGCGGTAAGGCAGCAGTATTGGGGTCGCCTGGTGAAACGGATTTTCTCGAGTATCGGCGGCCAGGCTGCAACCTTCTCGGCGGTTGCCGGTTTGATTTCAGCCTCGGCCGCCACCGTTACCTTGCTGGTGAAAAAGAGCCCGTAGCAGCGCGAGTGTGGAACACAAGGTGCCCGAGTGTGGGACACGACGCGTCTGAATGTGGAACTCAGGCCCGTCACTGTGGGACTCGCGCCCAGGAGAGTGGGACTCGCGCCGGGACAGCGGAGCGGCGGAGGGTGCGGGTTAGGCGGAGGCTTCGTCGAGGGCGCGGACTACGCGTTTGAGGGAAACGGGGTAGGCGGTGCCGAGGGTTTGGGCGAAGAAGCTGACTCGGAGTTCCTCGATCATCCAGCGGACGTCTTGGAGTGCCGGGGATGAGGTGCCGGGGGGCTGGGCGGCGAGGGCGGTTTTGTACTCGGTGTTGAGCCAGGCGACGTCGGCGGTGCGCTGGAGGTCGCGGGTGGGTTCGGTGGGCAGCTTTTCGAGGCGGCGCTCGATGCCGCGTAGGTAGCGGGTCACGTTCGCCAGGCGGTCCTGGCCCGCGCCGGTCACGAAACCGTTGTATACCAAGCCATCCAGCTGGGCGCGGATGTCGGCGAGCGACTCCTTGGGGCCGCGCGTGTCGACGAGCCTGGTCTCGACGTCGTTGGCCGCGCGCAGGATCCGCTCGACTTCGTTGAGCACGTGCAGCACGCCCGTGTTCAGGCCGCCGCGGACCTTCTCCAGCAGCGTCGCGAACCCGGCCTCATCCCACACCGGGCCGCCGTTGTCCGCCACCAGCTTGTCGACCGCACAGTCCACACAGTCCTCCAGCAGACCCGCGACGCTGCCGTGCGGGTTGCGGTTGAGGACCAGCTTGGACGAGTTGTTCAGGTTGCGGCTGATGAACTTCATCGGCGACGCCACGTTCAGCCGCAGCATCCGCCGCGTGCCCGCCCACATCGAGTGTTCCTGCTGGCCCGGCGTGTCCAGCAGCCGGACGGCGACCGTCTCGCCCTCGTCCACCAGCGCCGGATACGCCTTGACGTCGTGCCCGCGCTGCTTGCTCGCGAACACCTTCGGCAGCTCGCCGAACGCGGGCTTGGTCAGCCCGGCGCGCTCGATGCTGTCCGCTGCCTTCGAGATCGTCGCCCGCACCTGACCGGACAGATCGTGCTTGAGCGCCGCGATGTCCTTGCCCTCGGACACTTTCCGGCCGCGGACGTCGACCACGCGGAAGGTGATCTTGAGGTGCTCCGACACAGCCTTCAGGTCCCACGCTTCCGTCGGGACGTGCACGCCGCGCAGGTCTTCCAGTTCGTCGGCGACGACGTCGAGCAGCGGGCCGTCCGCCGTGCCGACACGCGACAGCACGAGCTTCGCGTGGTCGGGCGCCGGGACGAAGTTGCGTCGCAGCTGCTTGGGCAGCGACTTGATCAGCTGGGTCACCAGCTCCTCGCGCAGCCCCGGCACCTGCCAGTCGAACCCGTCCGGGGTCACCTGGTTCAGCACCGGCAACGGGATGTGCACGGTGACGCCGTCCGCGTCCGCGCCCGGCTCGAACTGGTATGTGAGCTTGAAGGTCTGCGTACCCTGCGTCCAGAAGTCCGGGTAGTCGGCCTCGCGGACACCGCCCGCGGAGTCGTTGATCAGCATCGTCTTTTCGAAGCTGAGCAGGTCCGGCTGCTCGTGGCGGGTCTTCTTCCACCAGGTGTCGAAGTGTTGCGCCGAAACAGCTTCCGCGCCGACGCGCTGCTCGTAGAACTCGAACAGGGTCTCGTCGTCGACGAGGATGTCGCGACGCCGCGCCCGGTTCTCGAGGTCCTCGACCTCTTCGAGCAGCGCGCGGTTCTCGGCGAAGAACTTGTGCTGTGTCTGCCAATCGCCCTCGACCAGCGCGTGCCGGATGAACAACTCGCGGCACAGCTCCGGTTCGATCCGGCCGTAGTTGACCTTGCGGTCGGCGATCAGCGGCATCCCGTACAGGGTCACCTTTTCGATCGCCATCACCGCGCCCTGCTTACGCTCCCAGTGCGGCTCGGAGTAGTTGCGCTTGAGCACGTGCCCGGCCAGTGGCTCGACCCACTCGGGCTCGATCCGCGCGTTGACCCGCCCCCACAGCCGCGACGTCTCGACGAGCTCGGCCGACATCACCAGGCGCGGCTGCTTCCTGAACAACGCCGAGCCGGGGAACACCGAGAACCGCGAGCCACGCGCGCCCAGGTAATCACCCTTCGCGGGATCCTTGAGCCCGATGTGCGAAAGCAGCCCGGCGATGAGCGACGTGTGCACGCGCTGCTCGTCGGCCGGGGTCGTGTTGAGCGTGATACCGAGCGGTTTCGCGAGCTGGCGCAGCTGACTGAAGATGTCCTGCCACTCGCGCACCCGCAGGTAGTTCAGGTATTCGTTGCGGCACAGTTTGCGGAACTGGTTGGTGGACAACGCTTTCTGCTGCTCGCTGACGTACTCCCAGAGATTGAGGTACGCCTGGAAGTCCGAGCTCTTGTCCACGAACCGGGCGTGCTGCTGGTCGGCGGCTTGCTGCTTCTCCGCCGGGCGTTCCCGTGGGTCCTGAATGGACAGTGCGGCGGCGATGATCATGACCTCGCGGACGCAGCCGTTCTTCGCGGCCTCCAGCACCATCCGGCCCATCCGCGGGTCGACCGGCAGCAACGCGAGCTTGCGGCCGACGTCGGTGAGCTGCTTGCCGTCGGTGCGGGTGGTGGCGTCGAACGCGCCGAGTTCCTGCAGCAGCTGGACGCCGTCGGTGATCTGGCGGCGGTCCGGCGGCTCGACGAACGGGAACTTGGCCATGTCGCCGAGGCCGAGCGAGGTCATCTGCAGGATGACCGAGGCGAGGTTGGTGCGCAGGATCTCGGGGTCGGTGAACTCGGGGCGCGCGTCGAACTCGTCCTCGGCGTACAGCCGGATGCAGATCCCGTCGGAGGTCCGCCCGCAGCGGCCCTTGCGCTGGTTCGCCGACGCCTGCGAAACCGCCTCGATCGGCAGGCGCTGGACCTTCGTGCGGTGGCTGTAGCGCGAGATGCGCGCGGTGCCCGGGTCGACGACGTACTTGATGCCCGGCACGGTCAGGGAAGTCTCGGCGACGTTGGTGGCGAGCACGATCCGGCGGCCGGTGTGCCGCTGGAACACCCGGTGCTGATCGGCCGAGGAGAGCCGCGCGTACAGCGGGAGGACCTCGGTGTTGCGCAGGTCCAGGCGGTTCAGCGCGTCGGCGGTGTCGCGGATTTCGCGTTCGCCGGAGAGGAACACGAGCACGTCGTCGGGGCCCTCGTTGGCGAGTTCCTCGACGGCGTCGCAGATGGCCTGCGTCTGGTCGCGGTCCGGGTCGGCGTGCGGATCGTCGGGGTCGACGATCGGGCGGTAGCGGACCTCGACCGGGTAGGTGCGGCCGGAGACCTCGACGATCGGCGCGTCGTCGAAGTGCTTCGAGAAGCGCTCGGGGTCGATGGTCGCGGAGGTGATGATCACCTTGAGGTCAGGGCGGCGCGGCAGCAGCTGTTTGAGGTAGCCGAGGATGAAGTCGATGTTGAGGCTGCGCTCGTGGGCCTCGTCGATGATCAGCGTGTCGTACTGGCGCAGCATCCGGTCGGTCTGGATCTCGGCCAGCAGGATGCCGTCGGTCATCAGCTTGACCAGGGTGTCCTGTCCGGACTGGTCGGTGAAGCGGACCTTGTAGCCGACGGCGTCGCCGAGCTCGGTCTTGAGCTCGCTGGCGATCCGGTCGGCGACGGTGCGCGCGGCGAGCCGCCGCGGCTGGGTGTGCCCGATCTGCCCGCGGACCCCGCGGCCCAGCTCGAGGCAGATCTTCGGCAGCTGGGTGGTCTTGCCGGACCCGGTCTCCCCCGCGACGATCACGACCTGGTTCTCGGCGATGGCCTTGGCGATGTCGTCCTTGCGCTGGCTGACGGGCAGCTCGGCGGGGTACTCGATCTTCGGCACGTTCTCGCGGCGCTGCCGCACCCGCAGCTCGGCGGCGTCGATCTCACCGGAGATCTGGGCGGCGATCGCTTCGGGATCACGAGCCTTACGGGCACCATCGAGCCGCCGCCGCAACCGGTGCTGGTCACGCGGCATCAACTCGGGCAGCCGGGCGCGCAAAGCGCCAAGAGGAGATGGAGTGGACATACTTCGGCCCAGAATAGCCGTGCCCCCCACAAAGGTCTCCCGAATATGCCCGAACCAACAACCCCAGCCCCTGAAGGCCACCTTCACGGCGTAAAACGCCGTGAAGGTGGCCTTCAGGGACAGTCAAAGTCCGCCGAGACCCAGCCACCCCCGCCACGGACCCCAAGACTTCACAGTGCGCGCAACCGCCCAGACTCAGCCGCACCCCTCACCGGTCCATCCAGACCCACCCCCGACACACACCACAAAAACCCAACCCCCGCGTAGTGGTCCCCAACCACAGCGTCTCCGCGAGCCCTGCGAGCGGAGACTTCACCGCCGCGCGCCCTCTTTCAGGCCCGCCAGGGCCTCCCAACTCGCGACGGCAGGTCGCCCCCCTACAAACAAAGCCGCACCTACGCTGGAAGTCAGGGGCGACCTGGCGGCGCGAGTTTGTAAGCGCGCTGGCCAAAAAACACAGGCTTCTAACCGCACCTCAGGACGCAACCACACA
>NZ_JAYMZS010000102.1:0-33041 GCF_035828755.1 Amycolatopsis sp. H20-H5
GTGACGGACCGTCGTGATCCGCCGGTCTCGATGGCACGAGCCATTTCGGTGACTTCGTCGGCTTGCAGCCGAGCGATCGCGGCCCGGATGTTCCCGATGGCGGCGATGTGGGTGGAGTAGGTCATAGATCCAGAATACCCGAACATGTGTTCGAGGTCATCGCTGAATCGGGTGAAATCCCCCAAAGTCCACAATAGACAACTCGACCGGAAACCCAAGCCCGCCAAGGGAACCCGCTGCGTGGGGGATCGGCGCTGCCAAGAGAAGCGGCACGAGAGCACTGGAGCGCTGATCTCCCACGCCCCGGCGAAGCCGCGCATGAAACGAAGCTGTCAGACCCACCAAAGCATGGAACCAAGGAGCAGCCACCACCTCGAACTCGGCAACCCAGAACCAGACGGCTTGCTGACGCGCGCCCGCGTCCGCGAACACCGGATGCCGCTCAGCGACAAGCTGAGCGCCCAGTTGACAGGGGAGACCGACTGGCTTCCCGACGGTGGATCCCCGACGAGGTTTCGGGCCCGTTTAACGAGGCGTACACCCAAGAGAATGAGGCCAGTGCGGCCGACGACTTCGGTGTCGGCAAACGCGAGCTGGCGTTGCGCGGTTGGTGGTGGCAGCGGAGTGGGCGCCGCGCCGGAAGTCGTTCGTCCCAGCGAAACCACCGTCTAGACCAAGTTGAGCAACGGCAACCCGCCAAAGAACCGCCGAACCTGTTCCGTGGCAAGACACTTGGCCCGAGGATAGAACGAAGCCGAACCCCCGGCGATGTGCGGCGTGATAACCACCCCAGAAACAGTCCACAAAGGATGATCGCTGGGAAGTGGCTCAGGATCGACCACATCAAGTCCGGCCCGCAACCGTCCCGACGAAGTCTCGGCGAGCAGTGCGTCGGTGTCGATGGCAGTACCACGTCCAACATTGACGATCAGCGCGTCATCCGGCAGCAAGCGCAGCTCGGCAGCACCGATGAGCCCCTGAGTTTCGGCGGTGCCAGGCAGAATCAGCACCACAATATCCGCGGCGGGGAGCAGGTCGCGCAACTCGGAGACAGCGTGCACACCCGCCGAAGGACGAGCGGTACGAGCAACCCGCGTCACGACGGCCTCGGCCGCTAGGAGCTGCCTCTCGATGGCCTGTCCGATCGACCCGTAGCCGACCAGCAGCACCCGGCTGTCGGCGAGCGAGCGCGTGTGTTCGCGCACCCACGACCCGGTGGCCTGCTGCGCGAACCACCGTGGCAGATCCCGTTGCGCCGCATGGATCAGCGCCATCGCGTGTTCGGCCACGCTGAGATCGTGCAGCCCCCGCCCGTTGGCCAGCTGAACCCCTTCAGGCACCAAGGGAGCGAGACCCTCCACCCCGGCAGACAACGTTTGTACGGCCTTCAGGGCGGGCAGCCGCGAAAGCAGCTTCGCCGGTTCGGGACCGCGGTCGTAAGGCAGCACGTAGAACTCGATCTGGTCGACGTCGACCGGGAGCGGCCCGGTGCCGTCGTAGATCCGGGCGGGCTGCCCGTCAGGCACCTCGATGTCTTTCCACGGCAGGAGAACTCGCTCGGTCATGCTGGCCTTTCTCGTGTTTCCGGCCACTTGCTCAGGACCAGGTCTCCGGTATGGGTGACCGCGCTCGGACCCCCGTGTCACCGTTGACAAGGCCAAGTCTTTCCGTATTATGGAAAGCTCTTCCGTTATATGGTGACAAGAGTGTGCGTCGCCAAGCCATCGTCGTCAAGAGAGGTCGGGCCGTGGCCGACATGATCGGCAAGGCCCTGAGGCTCCTCTCGCTGCTCGGGAGCTACCCGGACGGAGTCGGGATTTCGGAGCTTTCGCGAGCGGCCGGGTATCCCGTGAGCACCACGCATCGGCTGCTGGGCTCATTGGCCGCCGAGGGTTTCGTCCGCAACGACCCGAAGTCCAAGCGGTACGCGCTCGGCCTGCGGCTGTTCGAGCTCGGGCAGCAGGTTTCGCACGCGCGCGGCTTCGCGGGTGTCGCGCTGCCGGTGATGGAGCAGGTTTCCGCGCACACCGGTGAGCCCACCCTGATGGCCGTGCTCGACGGGCGTGACCAGCTCTACGTCCACGCCGTCGAGGGCCGTCAGCAGGTGCAGATCCGCGGCGAACCCGGCCGCCGCGGGCCGCTGCACTGCACTTCGATGGGCAAGTGCCTGGTCGCCTTCGCCCCCGAGGAACAGCGCCTGCGGCTGGTCGCCGAGCTCGAGCTCACCCCGATGGGACCGCGCTCGATCACCGGCAGGGCCGCGTTCGCCGCCGAGATCGAGCTTGTCCGTGAACGCGGCTATGCCGTAGCCGACGAGGAGCACGTGCCAGGCATCCGAGCCGTCGGCGTGCCCGTGTGCGGACCGGACGGAGCCGCGCTCGCTGCCCTTTCGACCGCCGCGCCCGCTTACCGGATGAGCGTGGCCGACCTGACGGAGTTCGTGCCCGCGCTGCGCACGGCCGCGCGGGAGCTGGCCGCCGTCCTGCCTCGCCGCCAGGCCGTGTCTGGCAGATCAAGTTCGCGGTCTTCGCGCCCAGGCGGCCCCTGACGGCACGGGAGATTCACCCGAGTACCACCCCGGTACAAGGGCAAATCCCCCCGCACCGCCAGGAACCACCTGGAACACGAAGCCCATCGAACAGATCTACCAGACCCGGCCTAGACCGGGGACGCCTGGTTGGCGACGCAGAATTCGTTGCCCTCGGGATCGGTCAGCACCGTCCAGACCAGGCCGGGTTGCTCATGCCGCTCCCCTTCCGTGGCGCCCAGTTCCACCAGCCGCTTCACCTCCTCTTCGCGGTCGTGCGCGCCGAAATCGATGTGCACCCTGTTCTTCCCCGCCCTCGGCTCGGGGACCCGCTGGAAGCCGAGCGTCGGCCCGCCTTCGCGCGCCGGGGTGAGGAACAGGAAATCCCCGTAGTCCTGCGCGATCGAGACGCCGAGCGCACCCGTCCAGAACGCGGCCAGCCGCTGTGGGTCCTCGCAGTCGATGGTGATCATGCCCAGTTCGAGAGTCATGCCGCCCACGTTAGGACGGACCACCGACGAAACCGGCGTCCGCGATAACCGGTTGGAACCATGGCGGGTGGGTTGACTACGCTGCCCACAACGTCTATACCCGCTTTCCAGCGAGGAGCCCCGTAGTGATCACCAGGATGTCGTCGTTGTTCCTTCGCACCTTGCGCGAGGATCCGGCGGACGCCGAAGTGCCCAGCCACCGGCTGCTGGTGCGCGCCGGCTACGTCCGCCGAGTCGCTCCGGGCATGTACACCTGGCTGCCGCTGGGCCTGCGTGTGCTGCGCAAGATCGAGGAGATCGTCCGCGAAGAGATGAACGCCTTCGGCGCGCAGGAGATCCAGTTCCCCGCGCTGCTGCCGAGGGAGCCGTACGAGACGACGGGCCGCTGGACCGAGTACGGCGACAGCCTGTTCCGCCTCAAGGATCGCAAGGGCGGCGACTATCTCCTCGGCCCGACGCACGAAGAGCTCTTCACGCTCACGGTCAAGGGCGAGTACAGCTCCTACAAGGACTACCCGGTCACGCTGTACCAGATCCAGACCAAGTACCGCGACGAAGCGCGTCCCCGCGCCGGGATTCTCCGCGGCCGCGAGTTCGTCATGAAGGACTCGTACTCCTTCGACCTCGACGACGAGGGCCTCACCCGGTCCTACCAGGCCCACCGCGACGCCTACAGCAAGCTGTTCGACCGCCTTGGCCTCGAGTACGTCGTCGTCGCCGCGACCTCCGGCGCGATGGGCGGGTCGGCCTCCGAGGAGTTCCTCGCCGTCGCCGAGACGGGTGAGGACACCTACGTTCGCAGCACCGACTCCGGTTACGCCGCCAACGTCGAGGCCGTCACCACGCCCGCGCCCCCCGCGCAGCCCATCGAGGGCCGCCCCGAGGCGAAGGTCTACGAGACGCCCAACACGCCGACCATCGAGAAGCTGGTCACCTTCTTCAACGAGCTCGACCTCGGCCGCACCTTCACCGCGGCGGACACGCTCAAGAACGTCCTGGTCAAGGTGCACAACCCGGGCGCGAAGGAGTGGGAGCTGCTCGCCATCGGCCTCCCCGGCGACCGCGAGGTCGACATGAAGCGCCTCGAAGCCGCGCTTGAGCCCGCCGAGGTCGCGCTGCTCGAAGACGCCGATTTCGCCAAGGCCCCGTTCCTTGTCAAGGGCTACATCGGCCCGAAGTCGTTGAAGGACAACGGGGTCCGCTACCTCGTCGACCCTCGCGTCGTCGACGGCACGGCCTGGCTGACCGGCGCCGACAAGCGCGGCGAGCACGTCCTCGACCTGCTCGCCGGGCGTGACTTCACCCCGGACGGCACCATCGAGGCCGCCGAGGTCCGCGAGGGCGACGCCTCGCCGGACGGTCACGGCACGCTCGTCGCCGCGCGCGGCATCGAGATCGGTCACATCTTCCAGCTCGGCCGCAAGTACGCCGACGCCTTCACCCTCGACGCGCTCGGCCCGGACTCGAAGCCCATCCGCATCACCATGGGCTCCTACGGCGTCGGCGTTTCGCGGCTGGTCGGCGTGCTGGCCGAGCAGAACCACGACGACATCGGCCTGATCTGGCCGCGCGAGGTAGCCCCCGCCGACGTGCACGTGGTCATCGCGGGCAAGAGCGAGGAGCTCACCGCCGGTGGCGAGAAACTGGCCGCCGAACTGGACGCGGCCGGGGTCTCGGTCATCCTCGACGACCGCAAGGCCTCGCCGGGAGTCAAGTTCGCCGATGCGGAACTCGTTGGTGTGCCGACGATCCTGGTGGTCGGGCGCGGCCTGGCCAACGGCGTCGTCGAGGTGAAGGACCGCCGCACCGGCGAGCGCGAAGAGGTCGCCGTCGACACGGTGGTCGAGCACCTGGTCAAGCTCGTCAACTCCTGACGATGTCCGGTGGCGAGCGCGGGGATTCCCCGGGCTACGAGGACAAAGAAGCGCTGAGCGGGTTCGGGGGCTACCAGCCCTCGGACTCGCCTCGCTTCGAGTCGAGCCAAGGCTTCGGTGTCGCCAAGACACCGGACTACCAGCAGCCGCGACCGCCGCGGCGCAAACGGCCGATGTCGCGCAGCGCCAGGAGACTCGTCCTGACGCTGGGCGCGACGGTGGTCGTCGTCGGCGGCAGCCTGCTGTTCGGCACCGCCCGCCACCACCCGCCGAGGACGGCGACGCCCCGCCCGCCGACGACCTACACCCCGGCGCCGCAGGTCGTCGTGCCCGCCGTGGTGAGCGGCTGGCAGTCCGTCGCGGGCAAGGACGGGGTGTACGCCTACGACGTCCCGCCGAACTGGGCGCCACACCCTGGCGCGGTCCACGGCTGGGATCGCACGCCTGCCGTTCCCGGCATCGTGCTGTCCGCGAGTGCCTTCCTCGGTGAAAGTTTCTGCGCGGCCGCGCCGGGCAGCCGCCTCGGGGGAGCCGGGGTGACGACGGTGCCGCTCGGGGATCCGGCCGCCGCGGCCGAGCAGGCCGTCACGAACCTGGGCGTCAGCGCGTACAGCCCCGACGACGGCCCGCTGTCCGAGGTGACGGTCGAGCCCGCGCAGGCGGCCGAGGTGTCGTTCGGCGGGGGCGAGAAGGCCGCGGCGAGCATCGTCCTGGCCGAGGTCACCCCGTCCGCGACCGGCGCCTGTGTTTCCCGGCGCGCGCTGGTCGGTGCGATCGCGCTCCGCCCTGCCGATCCGGCCAACCCGAAGTCGGCGGTTCTTGTCGTGTACTCCGACCAGGGCAACCCCGGCGCGACTTCCCGCGAGCAGGTGCTGCAGATCCTGCACAGCTACCGCGCCGTCCCGGCGGCCCAGCGGACGACCGTCACACCGCCGCCGACGACGAGGTAGAAGTCAAACCCGCGTTCGTTCCCGGCGCTCGATCAGCGGCGGACTCGGCTGTACCTTCCTGAGTACCGGCCGCGGCTCCGGCGCCCGCCGCTTGCCCGCGCGCGCGAACTTGGCGAGCTCCAGCAGGCTGGTGTTCGGGAGATAGGCGCGGCCGAGCGCGATTCCGATGCGGGGCAGGTCCGCCTCGTCACGGAAGGCTAGGAACATCGGCTCGTGACGCGGCTGGAACTTCAGCTTGAAGGCGTGCAGGGAACGGAAACCGTAGTACGGCTCCATCATGGTGCCGAGCGAGTCGAGCACCCTGGCGACGGCGTTGGCCGGTTCGCCGTCCGCGCTGCGGGCCAGCGGGGCTCCCGAAAGCGAGACGAACCCGGCGCCTTCCTCGCGGAAGGCGAGGCAGGCCGAAGCGATCAGGAACTCCATCACCGGCCGGAAACCGCCGGCCCGGCGGCGCATCACGTCCAGCGTCCAGCCGCCGACCCGGTTCGCTCCACAGTGGACGGGCATCCAGGAGGTGACGCCGTGCACGACGCCCTCGGCGTCGATCGCGAGACCGACCCGGGTCCCGGTGTCCATCGCCTCGTCGACGCCGCCGAGCGTGAAGCCCATTTCGGGCATGCCCTTGTCGCCGATCCACTCCTCCGAGATCGTGCGGACCTGCGAGATCACCGAGCGCGGCTGCTCGGCCAGCGTGACGAGCCGGAACTCGATCCCGTCCTTCTTGGCCTTGTTGAGCGAGGACCGCACGTCCTGCCACGCCTTGCCGCGGAACTCGAGGTTCTCGAGGTCCACCAACGTGTCCTCGGCGACCTGGACCTGCTGCCAGCCCTGCTCGGCGGTGCTCGCGACGGTCGCGGCCGTGGCCGAGAAGAAGCACGGCACTAGGCCGGAGTTCTCGCACATGGTGACGAATTCGCCGACGGCGGCGGGTGCGGCGCCCGCGGGCGCGATCGGGTCGCCGAGCGCGATGGCGACGCCGGTGTGCCGCCGGTAGGCCAGGTAGGACTGCCCGTCCGCGGTGACGAAGTAGGAGTTCTCCGGCCAGGTGGTCATCCAGGACAGCGTGCTGCCGCCGTGGCGCGCCAGCATCGCCCGCGCCGCCACCGGGCCGGGACCGCCACGGCCCCAGCGCCGCCGGGCTCGCCGGGACGGCACCCGGAAGGCGCCCCGCGCCGCGACCAGCAGCACGAACAGGACCATCCACAGTAGATTGTCCACAAAGAACAGTGACATGCCGGTCGTGTCGACGTCCTCGCCGACGAGCTCGCCCAGCGCGAGCGCCACGGCGACCAGCGTCACCTGGAGCATCGCGAACACGGTCAGCCCGATCGCCCAGCGCCACGCCGTGCGGCTGCCGCGGCGCAGGCCGTTGATCATCGGCGCCACGAGCACGCACAGGATCAGCACCTCGGGCGCGGTGATCGCGAGATCGCCCGAGGAGCCGAACGGGCCGTTGCCCGGCACCAGCCACATGACGATCTCGGCGACGGTCACCACGAGCAGCCCGGCGACGGCCAGCAGCCGCCATTCCCGCAGGCTCGGCCTGCCGATCGAGCGGGCCCGGAGCTTGCCGACGAGGCGGTTGCCCAGCGGCAAGGCCAGCGCCAGCGCGAAAAAGTGCACGAGATCGGCGAGCGTGCCGACGTAGACGATCGCCACCCCGGCGTAGATGCACAGCCCGGCCCGCAGCCGGAGCCGCCACGGCGACCGGATCGTCGCGCTGGCCACGGCCACCGCGGCGAGCGCGCCGCCGGAGAACCCGACGTCGAGGGTGACCGACATCCGCTCCGCCCAGTCCCAGCCGGAAGAGCGGGACAGCGCGAGGAACTGGACAGCAACGACCACGCTCAGCAGCTGCCAGCCGATGGTGATCGCCGCCGCGCGCCGCGTGCCGAGACGCCATTCGGCGAAGCCCGCGAACAGCGCGAAACTGCCGACCATCGGCAGGTAGTACAGCGGGACGACGGAGAACAGCGGCCCGGTGAGCAGCGCCCACCAGTGCCCGGCCTCCATCGACGGCAGGCCGTACGCGACGGAGGAGTACCACGGCTTGTCCTGGGCGGCGCCCCAGAGTGAACCGGAGCCGACCGCGAGGACGAGCATCACGAGCACGGTGATCGAGGTGAACGGGAGGCGGCGCCGAAGCACGGTGAACACTCCCTGGGCACGGCCGATGACGGCCTGCCCATGTCCCCCGGTCCTGTCACCGCGGGCGGTCCCCACCGCCGACGCTGCTTCTGTCATACAAGGAAACTAAGGCCGGAGCCGGGTCGGGGACATCCATCGTCGGAGCTAGATTTCCCCTAGGGGAGTGCTACTCGCGACGGATGCTCCCGGCGATCTTGAGGACCAGGTCCGTGGTGACCGCCTCGGGAAATCCCTGGTCAGCCAGCACCAGGAAGACGTGGTAGCGCCCCGCGGCGCTGTCCAGTCGCAAGGGCAGGGCCACCGCGGTGATCGTGACGGACGACGCCCCGCACGGCCCCGAGTCGGCCGGGGTCACCGTGGTGGTGACCGCCGTGGCCACTTCGGATTCCTGCGGCAGGTCGACCTGCCCGGCATCGCCGACGGTCGTTCGCGGGCCTCGGGTGCCGTCCGCCGAACCGTAGGCCGCCTCGGCCCAGGCGAGCGAAGTCTGCTCGGCGGCCTCGGCCACTCCGGGCACCTCGCCGGTGCCGATGGTGGTGAACCCGGCCAGCGCGCGGGCTGAGACGTCGAGCTGAGTGCAGAAGTTGGTCTTGAACCTGGCTACGCCGTGCAGGGTGACCAGGTCGCCGGTCGGTGTCTCGTAGCCGACCGCGACGCTGGGATCCTCCACCGTCCAGTCCGAAGGCACGTCGAAGGCGAACGGCTGGTCGTCGGAGACCACCGGCTGCCAGCCCCGGACGGCGGGGCTGACCGGCGTCCGGACCGCGCTCGACGACGACTGCGTCGGCGCGGCGATCGGGAGTTCGGGGGAGCGGCCCTGGCCGGTGCGGTCGCCGGAGTACACCGTGGCCACCCCGGCGCTGAGCACTGTGACCAGCGCGAGCACCCCGAGCACGGACGTGCTCGACACTCGTCGCCGCGGCTGCCGCCCGGGGCGCGCCTCCGGTGGCGGCGTGGCCTCTTCGGCGGGCTCGTCCTCGGTGGGCAGCCTCTCGCCGGTGAGCGGGTCGACGAACCACACCCGCGGCTCGTCGGGCTCGCGGGGGTTCACGACTGGGCCGGCCGCAGGCTGTACGGCCGGTGTGGCCGACCGCTGCCTCCGGGGTATGACATGGGCCGAGCTTAAACGCAGCCTCCTAGCACCGCCGCGCGTACCGCCGCGGTGTCGGCGAGGTCGGCGAGCACCGTGTGGGCTCCCGCGGCACGCAGTTCCGCCGCGGTGTACTTCCCGGTGGCGACGCCGATGGCCATCGCGCCGTGCTCGATCGCGGCGGCGACGTCGTTCGGGGTGTCGCCGACGATCACCACCGCCTCCGGCGCGAATCGGGTCCCGTGTTTGGCCGCCGCCCGCTCCACCGCGTGCGGCACCAGGTCGGGCCGGTGCGCGGACAGCGAGCCGTAGCCGCCGATCTCGAGGTCGAGATGCTCGTGCAGGTCGAAGGCGGCCAGCTTGTGCAGCGAGATCTCCGGCAGGTTGCCGGTCACCAGTGACTGCACGACGCCGCCGTGCCCGGCCATCGCGACCAGCGCTTCGGCCGCGCCGGGCAGCGCCCGGCCGTCCTCGCGCAGGGTCGGCCGCGCCTGCTCGGAGACCGCGATCAGCGCTTGCCAGAGCCGCTGGACGGCCTCCTCGGTTGGCTCCACGCCGTGCGTGGTGAGGACGTCGGAGGTGATCGCGCGCTCGGTGCGCCCGCCGAACTCCGGCAGGGTGTGCAGCTCGGTCCCGGTCGCTTCGAGGAGCGCGACCGCGTACCAGGCGGCACCGAGGCCGCTGAGGTCCACGAGGGTCTGATCGATGTCCCAGAGCACCAGTCGGTGCGGGTGTGCGGATGTCACGGGGGCGACGTTACCCGCGAATCGGGCGGCGATTTTATTCAACAGCTGTTGACTTCAGAGGCTGTCGCTCCTACCTTGAAGCCATTAATTCAACGCATGACGAATAACTGGAGGAAGTCATGGCGGCTCCCGACCGGCGTCCCGCCGGAGCGCTCGCCCTCGTCGCCGTCGCGGCCGGTGCGCTGGTCGCCGTGCTGCTCGGGTTCCTGACCTTCGGCGCGCAGGCCACGGTCGCGCCCGACCACGTCCCGGTGGCGGTTTCGGCGCCGGACGGCCCGCTACTGGCGATGGCGGAGAAGGTCGCCGGGCACGGCGGCGGGCAGCTCGACTGGCAGGTCAAGTCCATAGTGGATGGACGCAAGTTGCTGGCGGACAAGAAGGTCTACGGGATTCTCGAGCTCGGCGCCGGACCGTCGGCGACCGTGGTGGTCTCGGGGGCGGTGAACCCGTCGGGCACGCAGGTGGCGCAGCAGGCGCTCATCGGCGCGGCGCAGGCGCTCGTGGGCGTGCCGAAGATCGAGACCGTGCACCCGGCGAGCGCGGCCGGTCGCACCGCCCCGCTGGCGGTGAGCGCACTGGGGTGGGTCGGTTGCCTGGCCGCGAGCGCGGTGCTGACGCTGCTCGCCGCGCGTTCCGGCCGTAAACCCGGCGTCGCCGCCCGGCTGACCCAGGTCGCCGGCGCGGGTGTGCTGCTCACCGCCGTGCTGGCCGGGTTCCTGAAGCTCTGGGACTCGTCGCTGCCACTCGGCTGGGACGTGCTGGGCTTCCTGCTCCTGGTCACGACCGGGTTCGCGGCCGCCCAGGCCGGGCTCCTGCGGCTGCTCGGCGTCCGCGCGATGGCCGTGCTCGGCCCGCTCTACCTGGTCGCGCCCGCCGTCGCCGGGCAGGTGCCGGAGCTGCTGAACCCGGCGTACCGGACGCTGCTCTGGTCGTGGACGCCGTTCCGGTTCTCCACGGAGGGCCTGCGCAGCCTGCTGCAGGGCGTGCCTTCGGCGCCAGACGTCGCGACCGGAGTCTGGGTGCTGTCCGCCCTGCTGGTGGCCGGTCTCGCGGTGGTGCTGTGGCCCGCGTCCTCAGCCGGTCAGGAGGCTGAAGCGCACACGCCGGACGGGGTTGTCGAGGTTGGTGTCCACTAGGCAGATCGACTGCCAGGTGCCCAGCGCCAGTACCCCGCCGAGGACCGGGATGGTGGCGTAGGGCGGCACGAACGCGGGCAGCACGTGGTCCCGGCCATGCCCGTGGCTCCCGTGCCGGTGCTGCCAGCGATCGTCGCGGGGAAGCAGCTCGTCGAGGGCGCGAAGCAGGTCTTCGTCGCTCCCGGCGCCGGTCTCGAGCACCGCCAGGCCCGCCGTCGCGTGCGGCACCCAGACGTGCAGCAGCCCGTCCTCGCAGTCCGCGTCCCGCAGGAAGGTCTCGGCCTCCCGGGTCAGGTCGTGCACCACCGCCTGGTGGCCGGTGCGCACCTCGATCTCCGTGGAGTACATGCCGCCACGGTAGCGGGGGACCTTTACTGCCGCCTACTGCCGCTCACCGCCGCTCACCGCCGTCGCGCCGGAGCAAGGGACCTTTGCTGCCGTTTCGAACCGGGCGGCAGCAAAGGTCCCTTGCTCCTGTCCGGTGTGCTCAGGGGGCCCGCACGCCGTGTTCCGTGACCACGGCGGTGATGAGCGCCGCCGGGGTGACGTCGAAGGCGGGGTTGAACACGGCCGAGCCAGGCGGAGTCACCGGTGAGCCGGCGGCGTGGGTGATCTCCTCCGCCGCGCGCTCCTCGATCACGATGTCCGCGCCGGTGGGGAGTGATTCGTCCACAGTGGACGAAGGGGCGACCACGACGAACGGGATCCGGTGGTGGGCCGCGGCGATCGCCAGGCCGTAGGTGCCGATCTTGTTCGCGACGTCGCCGTTGGCGGCGATCCGGTCCGCTCCGACGAGCACGCAGTCGACCATCCCGCGCGCCATCGCCGACGCCGCCGCGCTGTCGGGCTGCACGCGGTAGGGCACTCCGGCCTCGGCGAGCTCCCACGCCGTCAACCTGGCTCCCTGCAGGAGCGGCCGGGTCTCGTCCACCAGCACCGACTCGACGAGCCCCCGCGCGTGCAGATGCCAGACGACGCCGAGCGCGCTGCCCCAGCTGACCGTCGCCAGCCTCCCGGCGTTGCAGTGGGTCAGCAACCGGACGGGCTTCCGGCCGCACTCGCGGAGCACGAGTTCGGCCGCGTGCCCCGAGGCCTCGTGGTTGAGCCGTTCGTCCTCGTCCAGGATCGCCAGAGCTTCGGCCAGGACCGCGTCCGCGCCCCCGGGCAGCTTGGCCAGCGCTCTGGCCACGCCCCAGCTCAGGTTGACCGCTGTCGGCCGCGACTTCGCCACCTTCTCGGCTTCGGCCACGACGTCCGCGCTGCCGGACCGCGCCGCGAGGGCCACGCCGAGCGCGCCGGCGGCACCGAGCGCGGGGGCGCCGCGTACGGCGAGCCGCTGGATGGCGTCGATCAGCTCATCGACCGTGCGCAGGATCAGCGTCCGGTATTCGCCGGGCAGTGCGCACTGGTCGATGATCTCGATCGCGCCGCCGGTCCAATCTATGGTCCTGCGCACGGTGTCCTCCCGCGGAATCGGATGGCGTCCGGCTCCCCTGCCGGTGAGGATGCCGCTGTGATCATTCAACGGCAGAACCCGCCCGCCCTGCACCCCACTCCCGGCTACCACCACGTGACCATCGTCGACCCCGGCCGGACCGTCTATCTGGCTGGCCAGTGTCCGGTCGACGCCGGCGGCGCCGTCGTCGGGGGCGACGACTTCCTCGCCCAGGCCGATCAGGTCGTCGCCAACACGGCCGCGGCGCTGGCGTTCGCCAGGGCGGGCCCGGCCGACGTCGTCCGCACGGTGGTCTACGTCAGCTCCGCCGACCAGAAAGTGCTTTCGGCCGTCTGGCACCACCTGCGTGACTCCGCCATCGGTGAGGCTTTCACCACCGCGAGCACACTGCTCGGCGTCGCCCAGCTCGGCTTCCCCGGGCAGCTGCTCGAACTCGACGTCACGGCGGCTCTCTGACCCGAACGAGCGAACGTCAGAGCCCGGCCATGAGGTCGGTCTCGGTGATGCCGGGGCCCTGCCCTTCGCGGATGAACCACTCGGTGCCGAAGGCGTGCGCGAAGCCCTCTTCGGGCATCGCGAGGAAGAACGACTCCTCGCTGATCTGGCTGGCGTGGGCGCGCATCGCGGCGCGTTTGTGGCCCAGGTACGCGGTGACGTCCACCGCTCCGGTGAGCTCGGCCTCCGGCTTGCCGTAGGTCGTGCCCTCGTCGAAGTCGGGCAGGTCCTCGGCCTTCATCATGCCCTGCTCGACGGCCGCCTCGATGCCGCGGCGCATGTGGTCGGAGTTGCCGGTGGCCTGGTAGACGCGCGGTGTCCCGGCGAGTTCGGCGGCGCGGACCCCCACCCGGTGCACCTGGATGTGGTCGGGGTGGCCGTAGCCGCCGTTGTCGTCGTACACCGTCAGCACGTCGGCGGACTCCTCGCGCAGGATCGCGGCGAGCTTCTGCGCGGCCTCCTCGACCGAAGCCGTCCAGAACGTGCCGGGCTCGTCGTTCGTCGGCTCGCCCATCATGCCGGAGTCGCGGTAGCCCAGGAACTCGACGCGCTTGACGCCGAGGACGTCCGCCGCGGCGTGCTGTTCCTCGACCCGCCGCTGCCAGAGCTGCTCCCCTTCGGCGAGGAACCCGTCCGGCACTTCGCCGACCTCGCCCCTGGTGGCGACCACGAGTACCACGCGGTGACCTTCGTCGGCGGCTTTGCGCATCACGCCGCCGGTGTTGATGCATTCGTCGTCAGGATGGGCGTGGAATGTCACGAGAGTGGCCATGGAATCGACGTTACCGGTTCACACCGACAGAACGCGGCTGAGGAAGCTCGTCGTGAGCTCCCAAGCGGCGGCCGCGGCCTCGGGCTGGTGGAACATCGGCGCGAGGTGGTTGTGGAACGCGTGCCCGGCCTCGGGCTGGATGTGGATCTCCGCGCCCTCGTGCTTCGCCACCGCCTCCTCCAGCACGCGCACCCCGGCCAGCGGGAGGTACGGGTCCAGCGCGCCGAAGTGGAACTGGATCGGGCAGGAGATCTGCTCGAGCAGCGCCACGGTGCCCAGCACCGACGAGCCGTAGAACGACACGGCCGCGTCGGGATCGCCTTGTGCGGCCGCGGCGTACGCCAGCCCGCCGCCAAGGCAGAAGCCGAAGACCCCGGCGCGGCCGTCGACCTCGGGCAGCGAGCGCAGCAGGGCGAGCGTGGCCAGCACGTCGGACAGGCCGAGTCCGGCGTCGAACCGGCCCGCCACGCCCATCGACGCGGCGAGCCCGGCCTCGTCGTGCGAGGACGACCAGCCCGGCTCGATCCGCCAGAACAGCTCGGGCACCACGACCACGTACCCCAGCGCGGCGAGGTCGGCCGCGACGGACTTCAGATAGTCGTCGAGGCCGAAGATCTCCTGGATCAGCACCAGACCGGGGCCACGGCCCGATTCCGGCAGCCAGACGGGCACGCCGAACGTGCCGTCGGCCACGGTGACGGTTTCGGATCGGGTCGTGGTCAAGGGACAATCTCCTTAAGCAGCAGTAAAAGAACGTTCGAGGATGTCCGCGACGAGCGCCGCCTGGCTGCCGTCGGGATCGAGGTCGGGGTCGAACACGGTCAGCTCGAACCCGGCCGCGCCGGGGATCGCGAGCAGGCCGCGGAACAGCGCGACCAGTGTTTCCGGATCCAGGCCGCCGGGGTCGGGACTGTCCACAGCGGACACGTACGACGGGTCGAGAGTGTCTATGTCGACATGGATCCAGAACCCGTCGAGCCCCGGGCGGCCGAACAGCTCGCGTGCCAGCGCGAGCGCCTCTTCGACACCGTGTGCCATGAGCTGCTGGCTGGTCACCGTGTGGAGGTCCGCGGCCCTGGCGTCGGCGGACTCCTCCTCCCGGACGCCGAGCACGAGCACGTCCTCGTCGCGCACGTACGGCGACAACCCTTCGACGTCGGCGATTTCCGGTGCGCCACGGCCCGTGACCACCGCGAGCGCCTCCCCGGCCACGGACGCGACGTGCTCGCTGTTGCCCAGGTGGCGGAAGTCGTCGTGGCCGTCGAGGTAGACCATGCCGAACCGGCCCTCGCGACGCAGCGCCAGTGCGGAGCCGAGCGCTATCGAGCAGTCGCCGCCCAGGACGATCGGGAAGCCGCCCGCCGTGCGGATCCCGGCCACGCGCTCGGCGAGTTTGTGCGTGTACGCCGCGATGGCGGCGGCGTTGCGCACCCCCTCCCCGGGAGTCCAGGCCGAGAAATAGCGCGCGGCCGTGACCACGCCGCCCTCGGTGGCGCCGAGCCGGGCGAGCAGCCCGAGGTCGCGCAGTGCGCCGGGCGCCTTGTAGCAGCCCGGCGCGGCGCCCTCCGCGGGCGGGCGGAGGCCGAGGTTGGACGGTGCGTCCAGCAGTACGAGATTCCCCATGCCGAGCACGTTAGCGCGGGGCACCGACACTTTCAGCGTTCCTTCGAGACGGTGCTCAGCAGTTCCGGGCCGCGGGCGGCCAGCCGCTGCTGCGCGTGCCAGCCCCACCACCAGGCCAGGGCGGTCCCGGTCAGCACCCCGACCGGGATCCCGGCCCAGCGCAGCACGGGGGAGTGCAGCACCGAACCCGCCACCAGCACCGCGACCACCGGGATCGCCGCCACCACGAGCAGCAGTGAAACAGACAGCATCAGCAGCACCCTGGCGCAGCCCGGCCGCCCGCCGGAGGACCACGGGCTCGAGTTGCGGCGCGGGTCCGGCAGCGGATAGGCGATGTACACCGACTGCAGCATCAGCACCCCCGCGCCGCCGCCGACCAGCGCGGGCACCAGGCCCAGCACCCATGGATACGCCGAGGGCGTCCCGGTCACGCCGGGCAGTACCAGTGCGAGCAGCAACGCGACCGGCGCGACGATCAGGGCCCAGGCCAGCTGACGGCCGCGGATGTCAGCCCGCTCCGCGCCGGGCACGACCAGGGTGTGCCACAGCGCGCTGCCGTCGAAGCCGTACAGATTGCCCGACTGCATGGACGCGAAGAACACGACGTACAGCGCCACGTAGGGCAGCATCACCGCGCGGCTGCCACCGGACAGCGAGGGCACGACGGCGATCACCACGCCGATCATCACCGTCGAAAGCAGCGCTACCCGCCGCCGCGCGTCACGCCACCAGGTCCGCAGTTCCTTGCCCGCCACCGCGCCGATCGGCGTTTCCGGCAGCAACGATCGGCGTGCCCGCTTGCCGGGCTCGGCCGCCTTCGACCGGGACGCCCCGCGGAACGACGGCGACGTGACCCGCTTGGCCAGCAACGCGCCCCAGCCGAGCAGCATCACCGCGATCAGCGCGGCCAGGCCCGCCAGCAGCCCGGCGACGATGCCCCAGTCGCCGTCACCCGCAGCCCGCACCGCGAGCGTTCCCCAGCCCGAGGGCAGGATCCGCACGGTCGTCGCCAGCGCGGGCACCCGTCCGTCCACAATGGCCGGTCCGAGGCTGCTCGCGACATAGTTGATCGCCACCCCGGACAGACCGGTGAGCGCGACCAGCAGGACGCCGAGTTCCTTGCCCTTGCGGGAGGTCAGCAGCGCGCCGAGCGCGGCCATCATCAGCCGGTACGCCAGCACCACGAACACCAGCTGCAGCAGCGCGAAGACGAGCCCGACCAGCGCGGGGCCGGTGCCGAGCCGCAGCCCGTAGGTGACCAGCCCGAGAAACGCGACCAGGCTCACCAGCGCGGTCACCCCGACGAAGCTCGCCGCGAGCAGCCCGACAGCGAGCTTGCGCCTGCCGATCGGGAGCAGCGCGAAGTGCTCCGGCCGCAGCGTGTCGTCACCGCCGCCGGTCGCCACCGGCGCCAGGATCCAGCCGATTGCCCAGACCGCGTACAGCGAGGCCAGCACGTCGACCGAGGTCCTGGCCTCGTCGAACGGCACCAGCCCGGCGAACACCGTGAAGACCGCGAGGAACAGGCCCAGTATCCCGCCGACGATCATGCCGACGATCTGGCGTCCCCGCAGGGAGTTGCGCAGTACGCGCAGCTTCAGTCGGACGAGGACGCCAACCACGACAGTCCTTCCGCGCCGCCGGTCCGCCCGCCCACGATGTGCACGAACGCGTCCTCGAGGCTGCCGCCGCCGCGGACGTCGTCGACCGCGCCCGCGGCCACCACCCGTCCGTGGGTGATCACCGCGACGTGGTTGCACAGCTGCTCGACCAGCGCCATCACGTGACTCGAAAGCACCACCGCGCCGCCGGAGCCGACGAACCGGTTCAGGATCGTGCGGATGGTCGACGCCGACACCGGGTCGACGGCCTCGAACGGCTCGTCCAGCACCAGCAGCCGCGGCCCGTGCAGCAACGCCATCGCCAGGCCGATCTTCTTCCGCATCCCCGCGGAGTAGTCGATGACCAGCGTGCGCTCGGCCTCGAGCAGCTCCAGCACGCCGAGCAGCTCATGCGCGCGCTCGGCGACGGTGTTCTTGTCGAGCCCGCGCAGCAGGCCCATGTAGGTCAGCAGTTCGCGGCCGGTGAGCCGCTCGGGGATCGACAGTCCGTCGGGCAGCACGCCGATCAGGGCTTTCGCCTGCTCGGGCCGCTGCCAGACGTCCACGCCGAAGATCCGCGCGCCACCGGCGTCGGGGCGCAGCAGGCCGACGGCCATCGACAGCGACGTCGTCTTCCCGGCGCCGTTCGGCCCGACGAGCCCGAAGAACGACCCTGGTGGGACCTCGAGATTCACGTTGTCGGCGGCCAAGGTCGTGCCGAACCTCTTGGTCAACCTGTACAGCCCCATCGCCGGTTCCACGGCCACTCGCTCCCCCTCGCCCCGATTCCTGGGGGCAGGCTACGCCCGGCGGCCGCGAGTGTCATGAAAGGGTCTTTCAGGGCAATTTTTGTCCTGAAAGACCCTTTCATGACACTCGGGACCGGACGGGGTTACTCGGCGCCGCCGCAGGTGATTTTCGGCTGCGGGTTGTAGCGGACGTTGCGGGTCTCGCGGCGGACCTCCCGGCCGGTCGACGCGTCCTTCACCACGCGGGTGTCCGACGCGGTGAAGCCGGGGGCGCCGTTCGACGGCTTGCAGTTCTCCGCCGGGCCCGCCTTGGTCTGCGGGTCGGTCGGGTTCGCGCGCCCGCCGGGGACCGACTCGACGGTGTAGCGCTTGGTGCCCCACAGTTTCACCGTCAGCGAGGATGGCGACCAGATGGTCTGGATCGCGACGCCGGTCTCGCTGTCGTTGGCGAACTTCAGGTCGATCACGCTGGAACCGTTGGGGTTCTGGAACACCGTTGCCTCGCGCGCGGCGGGGTAGCGGCTGATGTAGTAGCTGTGTTCGCGGTGCCCGGCGTCTTTCATCGCGGCGAAGTACGCGGCGTTGTACAGCGTCGTCGCGAACTGCGAGATCCCGCCGCCGATCTCGCGGGCCGGGGCGCCGTTCTCGATCACGCCCGCCTCGACGTACCCCTGCGGTGCGCCGCGCGGGCCGGTGAACCCGTTGAGGCTGAACGTTTCGCCGGGTTTCACGATGGCGCCGTTGACCTTCTGCGCGACCACCTTGATGTTGATCCCGGAGTCCTGGGCGAACCCGCCGGTGGTGAACTCGCCGATGACCTCCTTGACGCCGAGCTGGTTCGCCTGCTCGGTGGTCACCTTGGCCGGGGTCGTCTTGTAGATCGCGGGCAGCTCACGCTTGTCGGCGAGCTTGAGCACGTCGAGCACCGGCTTGAGGCTCGGCTCCCAGTCGACACCCTTGCCGTCCTCGGAGGGCTCGACCGCGGGCTTACCGCCGTCGAAGACGACCTGCGCCTCCTTGCCCTCCTTCTCCGTGGACTTCAGCTGCGGGCCCGCCGCCTCGATGATCTTGTTGTTGTCGATCTTCGGGGCCAGCACACCGCCGTCGGCGGGCTCGAAGCTCAGCGCCGCCGCGATCGCCTCGGGCTTGACCGTGGCGTCCTTGCCCTCGCCCTTGATGAGCAGCGGCGAAGCCACCGCGGGCTTCGCGATCTGCTCCAGCGCGGCGCGCACCGCCTCGGGGGAGGTCTTGACCGGCGTCGCGGTCACCGGCAGCCGCAGTGCCTCGCCGCTCGCCCAGCGCGCCAGCACCTCGCGGGTCGCTCCCGTGACGTCGAGTTTCTGACCCTGTATCGGTTCGACGGCGACCGGGGTGGCCTCCTCGAAGCGCACGGTGCCCTCGACGGGGTCGCGGTCGGTCTTCTGGCGCAGCGACTCGATCGCGTCGGCCAGCTTGCCGCCGTCGCCGTGGGAGACCACGCCCACCTCGCGGTGGGAGAAGAAGGAGGAGATCCGGGTGACCGGGTTGAGCGGCTGGTCACCGGCCTGGTCGAGGGTGGCGGGCCAGTCGAGGCTGAGCCCGGCGACCTGCGGCACGACGATGGAGTCGACGTCGCCCGCCTTGACCTGCACCGGGCGGGTCAGCCGGGGTTCGATCCGGCCGCGCAGCTGCTGCTCGGCGGCCGCGCGATCCATCCCGCCGACGTCCACGCCTGCCACGGTGACCCCGCGCGGCACACTGCCACCGCTGATCACCAGGTCGAGCACGTAGGCAACGGCGAGCACGCCGAGCGTTCCGCCGCCGATCAACGCGGCTTTCCGCAGACCACGGCGCTGCTTCTCAGCAGGCTTCTCCGTGACGGGCTCCTCAGTGCGGGGGACGACGATCGGGATGATTTCCGTCTGCTCGGCATGGGAGCCCTGCCACCGTTCGGTGTCGGACTCAGGCCAGCGAGGTTCCTGCGGCAACTCTCAACCCTCTGTTTCCTAGTCGCGCTGTCCGCGATCGTGCTGCCAGGGCGCGACCAGGTGCGGAAGCAACAGTTGGTCCCACCGGCGCCCTGCCATCACGATCCCGGGGCCTGTCGGCCAAAAAGGCGCGCGACTCGCAAAAGTGACCTGGGTCACCTTCGCCTCGGTTGCGTGTACTGTCTGAAATCTACCTTGGGTCGGGTTCGGGGTTCGCTCCCGGGCGGGCAAGGAAGTCGAAATCGCAGCCTTCGTCAGCCTGGGTGATGTGGGCGCTGTACAGCGCGCCGTAGCCGCGTTCGTAGTGCGGGGCGGGCGGTGTCCATGCCTCGCGGCGGCGGGCCAGTTCGGCCTCGTCGACGTCGAGACTCAGCCGCCGCGCCGGGACGTCCAGGGTGATCGGGTCGCCGTCGCGCACCAGCGCGAGCGGTCCGCCGACGAACGACTCGGGCGCCACGTGCAGGACACAGGCGCCGTAGCTGGTGCCGCTCATCCGGGCGTCGGAGACGCGCACCATGTCGCGTACACCCTTGGCCAGGAGGTGATCGGGGATCGGCAGCATGCCGTACTCGGGCATCCCCGGGCCGCCGAGCGGGCCGGAACCGCGCAGCACCAGGACCGAGTCCTCGGTGATGCGCAGCGCCGGTTCGTTGATCCGCTTCTTGAGGTCGGAGTAGTCGTCGAACACCACCGCGGGCCCGGTGTGCGTCAGCAGGTGCGGCTCGGCCGCGAGGTGCTTGATCACCGCGCCCGACGGCGCCAGGTTGCCGCGCAGCACCGCGACCCCGCCCTCGGCCGCGACCGGGTTGTCCCGGGGCCGGATGACGTCGTCGTTGTGCACCTGCGCGGTTTCGAGCAGCTCGCCGAGCGTCCGGCCGGTGACCGTGACCCGGTCGGTGTGCAGCAGGTCGGTCAGCCGCGAGAGCAGCCCCGGCAGGCCGCCCGCGTAGTAGAAGTCCTCCATCAGCCAGTCGCCGCCCGGCCGGATGTTGGCCAGCACCGGCACCCGCCGCGCGATCGCGTCGAAGTCGTCGACGCTCAGCGGGATCCCGCTGCGGCCCGCCATCGCGATCAGGTGGATCACCGCGTTGGTCGACCCGCCGAGCGCCAGCACCGTCGTGATCGCGTCGGCGTACGCGCGTTTGTCCAGTACCTGGCCGATCGTCAGGTCCTCCCACACCATGCCGACGATCCGCGCACCGCTCGCGGACGCCATCCGGTGGTGCGCCGAGTCGACGGCCGGGATGGACGCGGCGCCGGGCAGCGTCAGCCCGAGCACCTCCGCCGCCGACGTCATCGTCGACGCTGTGCCCATGGTCATGCAGGTGCCGGGGGAGCGGGCCAGGCCGTTTTCGAGCTCGGAGAGCTCCTGGTCGCCGATCAGCCCGGCGCGCCGGTCGTCCCAGTACTTCCACATGTCGGTGCCGCTGCCGAGGACCTGGTCGCGCCAGTGGCCGCGCAGCATCGGCCCCGCGGGCACGAAGATCGCGGGCAGCCCGGCGCTCGCGGCGCCCATCAGCAGCGCGGGGGTGGTCTTGTCGCAGCCGCCCATCAGCACCGTGCCGTCGACCGGGTAGGAGCGCAGGAGCTCCTCGGTCTCCATGGCCAGCAGGTTCCGGTACAGCATCGGCGTCGGCTTCTGGAACGTCTCCGAAAGCGTCGCCACCGGGAACTCCAGCGGGAACCCGCCCGCCTGCCACACCCCGCGTTTGACCTGCTCGGCGCGTTCCCGCAGGTGCATGTGGCAGGGGTTGACGTCGCTCCAGGTGTTCAGGATCGCGATCACCGGCTTGCCGAGGTGCTCCTCGGGGTTGTACCCCAGCTGCCTGGTGCGCGCGCGGTGGCTGAAATCGCGCAGTCCGTCCCCGCCGAACCAGCGATGGCTGCGGAGCTCCTCCGGTGTCTTCATGGCGGTGATCCTACAGTTGAGTATGGAATCTGATATATGATCCAGAGTGTTGTGCACGTCAGGGCGACCGCGCGGCGCGCGGCCGGTAGATTCGACCACCAGCTGCGAAAACCTGCCGATGGGACCGACGATGCCTAGGACGTTCAGTTTGCCCGCCTCCCGTACCGAAGTGGTGCTGGAGGAGATCCGCCGTGGCATCCTCACCCGGGAGCTGCTGCCCGGCCAGCCGCTGGTGGAGGCCGAGCTCGCCCAGCGGCTCGGCGTGTCGAAGACCCCGGTCCGTGAGGCGCTCAAGGTGCTGTCCAACTCCGGGCTGGTCACCTTCAGCCCGTACAAGGGCGCGTCGGTCTGCGTGGTCGACGCCGATCTCGCCCGTGCGGTGTACGACGTCCGCATGGTGCTCGAGCCCGAAGCCGTGCGACGCACCGTCGAGCTGCGTGATCCGTCGTTGCTGGAGGACGCCGCCGAGGCGCTCAAGCAGGCCTCCGGCGCGATCGCCGACCGCGACGAAGCGGCGTTGAGCCTGCTCAACCGCAGGTTCCATCGCGCGCTCTACAGCGGCTGCGGCAACCCGCTGCTGGTGTCCATTCTGGACGATCTCAAGGACCGCGCCGCCCTGATCAGCATCGTCGGCTGGGAGTCGAACCCCAGCTGGCGCAAGGAGCTGACCGAGCACAAGGCGATCCTCGCGGCGGCCAAGAAGGGCGACGCCGAGGGCGCGGCCGCGCTGCTGCGCAAGCACATCTCCGAGTTCCTCCAGCGCATCCTCAGCGCCATCGGGGACCAGGCGGAGGACTAGGGCGTGTCTGGCAAATCAAAGTTCGCGGTCTTCGCGCCCAGGCGGCCCCTGGCGGCACGGGGCCGCACGACCCGAGTACGACCCGGTACGAGGGCGACTCCCCGGCACCGCCAGGAACCACCTGGATCACGAAGCCCATCGAACAGATTCACCAGACACGCCCCAGCCGTGCGCCTGCTGATCCTCGCCGACACCCACCTTCCCCAACGGGCCCGCGCGCTGCCGGAGCAGGTCTGGCGCGAGGTCGAGGCCGCCGACGTCGTGTTCCACGCCGGCGACTGGGTCGAGGCCGCCCTGCTCGACGAGCTGGAGTCCCGTGCGAAGCGGCTGGTCGGGGTGTACGGCAACAACGACGGCGAGGACCTGCGCTCCCGGTTGCCGGAGATCGCCCGCGTCGAGCTCGACGGGCTCCGGTTCGCGATGATCCACGAGACCGGTGGCGCGAAGGGCCGTGACCGCCGCTGTGAGCTGGGCTTCCCGGACACCGACGTGCTGGTGTTCGGCCACAGCCATATCCCGTGGGACACGGTGACCCCGCGCGGGCTGCGGCTGCTCAACCCGGGATCGCCGACGGACCGGCGTCAGCAGCCTTTCTGCACCTACCAGACCGCCGAGATCCGCGACGGGCAGTTGGCCGAGGTGGCGCTCACCAAGCTGCCTTCACGGCGCTGACGGAGTACAACAGGAGCCATGGATCCTGTGCAGGCGCTGCGGGAGATCGCGTTCCGGCTGGAGCGTTCGGGTGAACCGACCTACCGGGTGCGGGCTTTCCGGCAGGCCGCGGCGATCCTCGCCGAGGTGCCCGCGAACGAGCTCGAACAGCGGGCGCGGGCCGGGACGCTGACCCAGCTCAAGGGGATCGGCAAGGCCACGGCCGGGGTCGTCGAGGACGCGCTCTCCGGGCGCAGGCCCACCTACTTCGCGAAGATCGGCGAGCCGGGCCTGCCGGACGGCGGCGCGCTGCGGGCCGCGCTGCGCGGCGACTGCCACACCCATTCGGACTGGTCGGACGGCGGTAGCCCGATCATGGAGATGGCCGAGGCGGGCCGCGCGATCGGGCACGAATGGATGGTGCTCACCGACCACTCGCCCCGGCTGACCGTCGCCAACGGGCTCTCGCCGGAACGCCTCCGCCGCCAGTTCGAGGTCGTCGCCGAGGTCAACGAAGCGCTCGCGCCGTTCCGGTTGTTGCGGGGTATCGAGGTCGACATCCACCTCGACGGCACGCTGGACCAGGAGGAAGACCTGCTGGCCGAGCTGGACTTCGTGGTCGCGAGCGTGCATTCGAAGCTGCGGATGCCCCGGGCCGAGATGACCCAGCGGCTGCTCACCGCGGTCGCGAACCCGCAGGTGGACGTACTGGGGCACTGCACCGGCAGGCTGGTGATGGGCCGCGGCAGGCCCGAGTCGGAGTTCGACGCCGAGGCCGTGTTCACCGCCTGCCGCGAAAACGGCGTCGCGGTCGAGATCAACGCGCGGCCCGAGCGCCTCGACCCGCCGCTGCGGCTGCTGCGGCTGGCCGCCGAGCTCGGCTGCGAGTTCGCCATCGACAGCGACGCGCACGCCCCCGGCCAGCTCGACTGGCAGTCCTACGGGTGCGTGCGCGCCACGGAGTGCGGGATCGGCGCGGACCGGGTGCTCAACACCCGCACCGCCCCCGAGCTCTTCGGTTGAACGAGCCCGTCTCCGGTCAGTTGATCTCGTACGGGTCGCCGTAGACCTTCCACTTCAGCGGGGTGTGCAGGTCGAGGTTGCCGGCGTTGAGGAACACCAGCTGCTCGGTGTCGACCCGCGACGTGTCGGCGTGCGCCTCCTCCTGCTTCATGATCACCTTGCGCGCGTCGAGGAACGCCTTGAGATAGGTCGTCTCGTTGCCGCCCTGTGACGGCGGCTTCGCCTTCTTGATCGCGGAGTCGCGGATCCCGCCGAAGCTGTCGGAGCTGTCTCCGGGGCCGTGCATGACGATGGCGTCGTAGTAGATGAACTGCCCGAGCGCGCCGAGGCCGTCCGACTTCGCCTGGTTGACCGACGGGGTGAAATAGACCCGGTCCCGCTCGTTGTTCTGCGCGGTCTTGAACGCGGCCGTCCCGGCGGCCTGCTTCCAGGCGTTCACGAACGGCGTGCCCAGCCCGGTGTGCGAGGCCGAGCCGTTGACCTTCTTCAGTGCCGGGAGGTACTTGGCCAGTGGGTTGCCCGGCGTCGAGTTCGTGTAGGCCTGCACCAGTTCCAGCATGTCGCCGGTGCCGGAACAGAACCCGATGATGCCCGCGGTGTAGCCGCGGCCGTCACCGATGTCCTCGATGTAGGCGTACTGCGCCTTCCAGTCCAGTGACGAGTTTTCCGCGCTGGAAACCAGTTCCATCGCGATTTCCTTCTTCTCCGGCGTCGCGAGGTCGCCACCCGAGGCCTTGACCGAAGCGCTTTGTACCGTGAGCGGGGCCGGAGCCGAGGAGGCGGCGGAGGAGGTGGCGGAGGCCACTGCCGGGGTCGCGACGGCGAGAGCGAGGATGGAGGCGGCGCCGAGTGCACGGCGCAGCGCGGGCCGCATGGGGTTGCTCATGAAAGTGGATCCCTTTCCGCAGGAACTATCAGGAATGGTCATGAGGGCGTACTGACGGAGTGACGGTCTTCGCCGGACACCCGATTCCGGGCGGCAGGCGGAAAACGTCACTTCGGTCTTGCTGCGGCGTAGCGCTAAGATAACTGAGGGTGAGGCAGGTCACAAGGCCTAAGTAAAGGTTCTTGCCAAACTCGTCCGGCACTGTCATCCTGCTGCCGATGACTAGTCCCACGGTGTACGACCACGCCCGTCTGCTGCTGGCCGCGCACGGCCCCGGCCCGTGGCCGGACGGCGGCGATCCGCTGCCCGACGAAGCCGCGGAGCCCGGCGCGGTGCGGTTCGCCGCCGGCGCGCTCGACGGCATCATGAAGCACCACTCGCGAGAGCTCCCGGACTCGCGTGACGTCCCCGCGCTGAGCCGTGACCAGCTGCGCGAGCAGGCTCTCGACCTGGTTCGGACCGGCCGGGACAGGGAAGACGTCAAGAGGGGGCTCGTCCTGCTCGGCGAATCCGGCGACGAGCGCGACCGTGGGCTGCTGATCCTGATCGGCACGCTGGAGCACTTCACCGAGCAGGCCGTCACCGCGTTGCGCCGCACCCAGGTGGACGCCGACCAGGCCATCTGCACCTTGGGCCGCCGGGTCGCGGGCTGGGGCCGGATCGCCGCGGTCGACCAGCTCGAGGGCACCGCCGACCCGGAGATCCGGGCTTGGCTGCTGCGCGACGGGTTCCGCAACGACATCGACCACGGCTACCTGGCGATCACGGCCGCGACCACCGGTGGCCTGCTGGACGCGCTCACGGCCGGCACCGTGGACGCCGAACTCTTCGACGGCGCCGGGGAAATCCTCAGCTCGCTGGTCGGCCAGGACGGCCCGGGACCGACGATCGCCGACTACCCCGACGGCGAGGCGGCACTGCGGGCCTACGCCGCACTGGCCGCCGCTCGCGAGCCGACCCTGGAGGCACTTCGTGCCGCGCAGGCGATTCTGTCCTTTTTGGATGGATGGGCGATGGAACTGCCCCTGGCGTCAAGGACTGCCGAGCTTCGCGAGCCCTACCTCGCACTCACCGGACGTCCCGGCCTGCGCGAAATGGTGCTCGCGCACCTGGCCGATCCGGCAAGTCCCGACTTCTGGAAGGCACTCGAACCCGCGGACAGCTTGGGGCTGAAGCCTTTCGCGCAGGTCTTCGCCCAGCTGACCGGCTCGACGGCGGCGGCCCTCAACTCCTGGTATTACGCGACCAAATGGGCCGCGCCCGGCGAAGCCGAAGCGCTCGTCGCGTTGGCTGACCGCAGGTTCCCACCCGGCGACGACAGCTGGCCCGCCCGCTACGCCCGCTTGGTGATCGACCCGCTCCGCCAGGCTTAGGCCGTGTCTCTGGCAGATCAAGTTCGCGGTCTTCGCGCCCAGGCGGCCCCTGACGGCACGGAGGATAACCCGGTACGAGGGCAAATCCCCCGCACCGCCAGGAACCACCTGGAACACGAAGCCCGTCGAACAGACACGACCTAAGCGCGTCCGAACGCGGCGATCACCGAGCGCAGCAGCTCCTTGAACTCGGTGTCGGTCACCGCGCGGTTGGGCTGGTCCTCGGTCTGGCCTGGCTCGCAGTACACGACCGTGGACCGCACGCGACGCGGTCCCTGGACCACCACCGTCGCGGTCAGGTCCGCGGCGATCGGACGCACGGTGTGCACCACTTCGGTGTCGCAGGAATAGACCTCTCCGCGCTGCACGTGCGGAGAGCTCGTCTTCCGCAACCGGACCTGCCCGTCCCGGACCAGTGCGGCGGGATCGGCCGGGTCGGTGCCGTACCGGTAGCGCTGGTATGGCTTCCCGCCGCCGATGGTTTCGCGGTACTCGAACATGTGCATGCCTTTGCCCGCAAGCACGACAGAGGCGAACTCCCAGCGATGGCTGTGCGGATTCGACTCCCCCTGCGAAGCCTCTTTCGACGCGGGCCAGATGTGGAGCCTGACCCGGAACCGCGATTCAGCGGCGGTGTGGAGGACCAGTTTGGCGAACCCGTTGGGATGCCAGTAGGACCGTCCGGCAGCGTCGTGCGCTGCGGCGTCGTCGTCCAGGAAGGTTTCTTCCAGCCAGGAAAGGAACTTGTCCGGATTCTGCCGGACGCGGTCGGCCGCCCGGCACAGCCAGGGCAGGTCCGCCGCTTCGCCGGTGGCCACGTCCTCGATGAGATCACGAAGGAACCAGTGACCCGCGACGGACTCGATGACCGTCGTTTGTGGACTGTCGTTCATGGGCTGTTCAACGCTCCGGTTCGGTCTACTCTCCTGGCGGGCTCACGGGCGGTGTGGCCACGGCGAGCGCGGCCGCACGCAATGCGGTGACGGCGTCGAGCGTCAACCAGATGGGGACGTCACCACTGCCCCAGGTCCACAGTCCCAGCCCGGCCTCGTATCGCTCCCACAGGGGCAGGAGCGCGCGGTTGAGCCGGTCGACGGGCAGGTGGGGAGCGCCGGCCAGCGCCTGCACGATCCAGGCCGGGGTGAAGTGCCGGATGATGATCCGGGTGGAGCCGACGCCGTCCGGCCGAGGCCGGATGAGCTCCTCGTACATGCCGTCGTCGGGATGCGTTCGCTCGATCAGCCACTGCGTCGCGTCGTCGATCGCTTCTCGGACGTCGTGGCGATCGTCCCGGCTGTGCAGGACCTCCCGCAGCGCCACCACGGCGCGGGCGGTGTGCGCGACGGACGCCTCCGGCGCCACCAGCCCTTCCTCGTTCTTCTCGGTCCACAGCAGTGATCCCTGGAAGTCGAGCCGGGTGGCCAGCAGGTCGTCGATCAGCCGGGTGGTCAGCGGGGCCTCCGGGCGCAACCGGGTCGCCACCTGCAGCACCGTGGACAGCAGGTACGGGCGGGTCCGGCTGAACGCGTCGAGCGAGCTTTCGAGGTAGCCCAGCCCTTCGTCGGCCGACATGCCGATCCCCACCCTCGACAGGGCGTCGACCGCCGCCGCCGTCGTTTCCGGGCGCCTGCCCCCGGACCGGGCTTGCCAGCCGAGCTCGGATCGCAGCTCGTACAGGTTGCCGGCCAGCCGATGTAGGTCGATGTAGGGCTCGCCTACCACCACCATGGCGCAGAGGCCGTACGCGGTGCTGAGCGTCGTCGGCGGGGTGTCCAGCTGGAGTTTGTGCCGCCAACCCAGCGGCCTGCCCTGATCGTCGCGGATGAGATAGCCGGCCAGGCTGTCGCCGACCCGGCGGAAGACGTGGGCGAGCGAGCGGGACGTGTCGATCAGGCCGCCGGTCGGCCCGGCGGGGCGATCATGGGGCGATCGGGCCGTGTCGACGAGGCTGACCAGCGCGTTCGCCGCGCGGAAGTGGTCGTCGAGCTGCTGGGCGTTGTCGGGCGATGGCAGGTATTTCCCGGTTTCCCACTGGGTCAGGTTGGCCCTGGCCACCCCGATGATCTTGGCGGTCTCCGCCTGCGTCTCGCCCGCGGCCTTGCGCAGGCGGCGCAGCTCCTGCCCGACTTCCTCGGTTGTGACCGTTACCGCATCAGTATCTACCGGCCCGGCCCCGGCCGATGTAGGCTGATCGTAGGCATTCGACATGGCCCCTACCTACCTAATGTAGGCAACGTAGGAACACTGCTGAATGTGCACACGAAGCGCAGCTTAGCGGACGTTGCCGAAAGTGTCGGCGCGACGTCCTGAAGTGGAAGAACGAGTCTCGCTCCACCTGGACCGGACGGCGGCACCCGCCCGGCCGGCGACCCTCGTCGCCTTCGCTCGCGGCCGGCCCCGCCAGTCAAGACGGTGGTGCCGTTCGCCGACCTGATGCACCTCGCAGTGTGTAGGGGGCGTTTCCGATGGTGAACCACAAGCAGGACACGTCAGAATCGGCGGGCTGGTTCGAAAAACTCCGTGGCAGGTTCGACAACTGGCTCTTCGCGACCGACGAAGACGCGGCCGCGAAAGCACGCGGCTGGCAGGTGAGCCGCGGGCGGGGCAAGCGTGGCCGCGGCTACCGCGATCCCCGCTGGGACCACGGTGCACGCCTGCGTCACGTGCGATGGCACGGGGTGGCACCCCGGCGGCCCGGCCTGCCTGGACTGCGACGGCGTCGGGGTGGTCCGGTCGGTGCCCGTCTCGGCGGCCGACGCCGGTGTGGCGGGAGGCCGATCATGATCGGCTCCCGCTCGCCGCGGCCGATTTCCGACCTTGCTCGCGAACTCGTCCAGCCCAAGCGCCCCAACCTGGTCATGTCGCTCTTTCACTGGCGCTACGAGGTCGTGGCGGCGGTGCTCGTCCCGTTCGCGCTCGTCGAGCTGTTCCTCGCGTGCGGGGTGTTCTGGTCGCTGCTGATCCTGGCCGGCCTGTTCAACTGGGTCTTCTACTGGCGCAGCGCCCGTCGTTTCGTGCGGCTGCGGCTTCGCGCGATCGTGATCCAGCACCGTCTCCGGACGGCGTTCGCGCGAGCCAGGGTGTGCACAGTGGACGGACGACGGCCCGCGATCCTCTGGACAAGGCCGCGCGGGGACGAAATCACGGTTTCGCTGTTCTGCCCGGCCGGGGTCGGCTTCGACCTGATTCACCGGCAGCGCCGGTTACTGGCCGCGGCCTGCTTCGCGACCACTGTCCACGTCGGACAGCATCCGCGGCTCGCCCACCTGGTGACGCTTTCCATCTACCGGGCAGGCGCCGGGCTGGCGGCGGCCGCCCGCGAAGAGGCGGATGACGTCCGGTAGCACGGTGACCGGGATGGTCGGGTCGATCGCGCGCTGCACGCCGAGGCCGATGCCGAGGCTGAGGAGCGCGGTCGCGGCGTCGTCCGCCGACATCGGGAGGGTGATCCCGAAGCGCTCGGCGTAGCCGGTGAGCAGCCCGGCGATCGTGTCGCGGATCGCCTTGTCCCGCACCGCGAGCTCGTGCCGGATCTGGGGGTCGCGCCGGGCGTTGGTGGCGAACTCGACCTCGAGCGCGGTCCACGCCTCGTCGCCGATGCTCCGCTCGGCCCACGCCTGGAACGCGTTGAGCAGCCCCTCCATCCCGTCCGCGCCGGTGAGCGCCTCGGCGACCAGTTCGACCTGCTCGTCGTGGATGCTGTCGAGCACGGCGAGGCAGAGCTCGTCCTTGTTGCGGAAGTTCGAATACACCGCGCCCTTGGAGTACCCGGCCTCGTCCGCGACCTTCTCCAGCGACGTCACCGAATAGCCGTCGCGCAGGAAGAGCTCCTTCGCCGTCGTGACGAGCTGTTCGCGGGTGCGCGCCTGACTTTCGGCGCGGCTCAGTCTGGCCATGGTCCCGATTCTAAAGGTTCACCGGTTCCGGTATCGGGATACTGGCGGTTTCAGTGATGCGGAATAAGGCTACCGTCGGTATTGAGATACTGCTAGTCTCCGAAAATGGAACAACGTCACTTCGCGGTCCTCGTCATCGGCGCCGGGGCTTCCGGGCTCGGTGCCGCCATCGGCCTGAAACGGGCGGGCATCGCCGATTTCGCGGTCCTGGAAAAGGCCGCCGAGCTGGGCGGGACCTGGCGCGACAACACCTATCCGGGGTGTGCGTGCGACGTGCCCTCCGCGCTGTATTCGTACTCGTTCGCGCCCAATCCCGAGTGGACCCGGGCCTTCGCCGGGCAACCCGAGATCCGGTCCTACCTGCGTGACACCGCCGAGCGGTTCGGCGTCACCGCGCATCTCCGCTTCGGCGTCGAGGTGACCCGCGCGCAGTGGAACGAGGCAGGCTCTCGATGGGACCTGGAGACGACGCGGGGCGCGTACACCGCCGGAGTGCTGGTGGCCGGGACCGGCCCGTGGCACGAGCCGCTGATGCCCGAACTGCCGGGGCTCGCCGACTTTCCCGGCGAGGTCTTCCACTCCTCGCGGTGGAACCACGACTACGACCTCACCGGCAAGCGCGTCGCGGTGGTGGGCACCGGCGCGTCCGCGGTGCAGTTCGTACCCGAGATCCAGCCCGTCGTCGCCAGGCTGCACCTGTTCCAGCGCACCGCGCAGTGGGTGCTGCCGAAGCCGGACCACTACGTGCCGAAGCTGGAACGCCTGCTGCTGCGCCGTTTCCCGGCCGTGCGCCGGGCGCTGCGGTCGGCCGAGTACGCCGGGATGGAGACGCTCGGGCTGGGTTTCCGCCGCCCCTGGATCCTGCGCCAGGTGCAGCGGATCGGCCTGGCCCACCTGCGGCTGACCGTCCGCGACCCGGTGCTGCGCAAGGTGCTGACCCCGGACTACACGCTCGGCTGCAAGCGGCTGCTGATGTCGAACAGCTACTATCGCGCGCTGACGAAGCCCACTGTGGACGTCCACCCGGTGGCGGTGAAGGAGGTCGTGGGCAACCGCGTGATCGGCGCCGACGGCACGAGCGCCGAGGTCGACGCGATCATCTTCGGCACCGGGTTCCACATCCTCGACATGCCCGTGTCGAGCAAGGTCTTCGACGGCGAGGGCCGCAGCCTCGACGAGCACTGGAAGGGCAGCCCGCAGGCGTATCTCGGCACCACGGTCGCCGGGTTCCCCAACCTGTATCTGCTGCTCGGCCCCAGCCTGGGCACCGGGCACACGTCGGCGTTCATGATCCTCGAGGCGCAGCTCGGCTACGCGATCGACGCGATCGGCAAGACCCTGCGCAACGGCTGGGCCAGCGTCCGCGTCCGCCCCGAGGTCCAGGACGCGTTCAACGACGAGGTCCAGGCGGCGTTGCCCGGCACCGTGTACCAGTCCGGCGGTTGCGCGAGCTACTACACCGATGTCAACGGGCGCAACAGTTTCAGCTGGCCCTTCTCGACCGGCAAGCTGCGGGCCCGCGTCCGGGACTTCGCGGAATCGGACTACCTCGTCGAAACGTCAGCCACCGAGAGGACGCGCCGTGCGACTTCCGTTCGCTAACCGCTATCCGGACATCGAGCTGGACGGCGCCGTCGTCGCCATCACCGGTGGTGGCCGGGGGATCGGGCGCGCCACCGCCGAGGCCTTCGCCGCGCTCGGCGCGACGGTGTGCGTCGGCGACCTCGACACCGCCGTCGTCGAGCAGGCGGCCAAGGAGATCGGCGCGCACGCGTACCCGCTGGACGTGACCGTCCGCGAGTCGTTCGCCGCCTTCCTCGACGCGGTGACCGAGGAGTTCGGCCGCGTCGACGTGCTGGTGAACAACGCAGGGGTGATGCCGTTGGGAGACTTCGTCGAAGAGCCGGACGCGCTCAGCAAGACCACTTTGGACGTCAACGTCTGGGGCCTGATCCACGGCCTGCGCCTGGTGCTGCCGGGGATGATCGCCCGCGGGCGCGGGCACGTGGTCAACATCGCCTCGATGGCGGGCAAAATCCCGTTGCCGGGCATGGCCGTCTACAACGCCAGCAAGTTCGCCGCGGTCGGGCTCACCGCGGCCGTGCGCCGCGAGTACGCGGGCACCGGGGTCAGCGTCAGCGCGGTACTGCCGAGCGCCGTCCGCACCGGACTGTCGTCGGGGGTGCCGCTCGGCGGCGGCCTGCCGACGGTGGACCCGGAGGACATCGCCCGCGCGGTGGTCGGCAGCTGCCGCACCCGCCGCGCCGAGATCGCCGTGCCCCGCTACGTCGGCGGCTGGGACCTGCTCGACGCGCTCACCCCCGAGCCGGTGATGGGCCTGGCCCGCCGCCTGATCGGCGACGACCGCGCCCTCACCTCACTCGACCCCACCCGCCGAGCCGACTACACCGCCCGCGTAACCGCCCAGGCCACCCAACGCCCCCGACCGTAGAACTCGCACCCCCGAGTGTGGGACTCGCGCGGGCTCGGCGAGTCCCACACTCTCGGGTCTGAGTTCTACGTCGGCGGGGCTGAGTTCCGCGGTGGGGGTGGCAGTCCTTAGAGGACGGTGAAGGTGAGGCCCGCGCTGATCAGGCGTGCGGTGAGGGCGTCGCCCATCGCCGCGGCGGTGGTGACCTGGCCGGAGGTCTCGGGCAGGTCGTCGAGGGCGAGGCACAGGGCCGACTCCGCCAGCATCTTCGCCGTCTCGGTGTACCCCGTATCAAAAAAAAACACCTCGGTCGTGACGCGCTGACCGCCGCCCTCGCCGGGGAAACGCACCGAGAACCAGGACTTCGCGCGCTTCTCCGCAGTCGGCGCGTGGCGGGGGTTGAGCAGGGTGGACAGCGCACTGCGCTACGGTTTCACCTGCGCGGCGG
>NZ_JAYMZS010000103.1:0-5221 GCF_035828755.1 Amycolatopsis sp. H20-H5
GGTCGAGCGCAAGATCGGTCACCTCATGCATCGCCGCCACGGCGGCCGCCGAGCCCGTGTCCGAGGCCGCGTGAAGACCGCCGCGGACTTCTCCTTGCTGGCCGCAGCAGTGAACCTCGCACGCCTTGGCAGGCTCGGCATCCGTTACACGGCAGGACAATGGACCGCCACTACCACCTGACCGCCAGATAGCAGGCCAACGAGCGGCCCACAGCCGGTGTCCACGCCCTCACCGCCGCACCAGGATCAGCCATGCCCTCTCGCCCACAAGCCAGCCACCGCCACTCACCACAACGATCCGGCCTGTTCCGCCCAACTCACCACGCGACCCGAGCCCTCCACACCCCGTTCGACACCAGCCACCTAGAGGGTGAGCAGGCCCGCCGTCGAGCTCACTCCGCCCGCCACAGCGCGGGCACGGCAGGCGGCTCCCAGCCCTGTTGCGCCTGGTGGCCCTGCAAGCAGGTGTAGCCGCGCCCGTCGTACGTGACGTGGGCGCCCGCCGCGTAGGTGGTGCCTGCCGCCCAGGTGCCACCGGGGGCGGTGGTGGGCGTCGGGCTCCCGGAGGTGGAGGGTGTGGTGGTGGGTCCCGGGCCCTGCGGCACGTTCAGCACGAAGTCGAACGCGGCCTCCTTCGCGCGGCCCGCGTCCCGGACCGTCATCAGCAGGCGCGGGTCGAAGATCGTGTCGGTGTTGTTGCGGGGTTCGTTCGGGAAGTACAACTGGGTGGTGAGGATCGGCCTGCCGGGTGCCTGCACCTTGACGTGGAGGTGCCGGGTCCGGCCGGGGTAGAGGCCCGGCACGATCGTCGTCAGGGTGAAGGCACCCTGGGCGGTGGTGTACTGGTGGCCGCGGAAGCCGAAGCCGGTGTTGTCGTAGGCGCCATTCACGTCGGCCTGCCAGAAGTCCAGCAGCACCCGGCCCACCGGCAGGCACGACAGCCCGAAGACGTACCCCGTGACGGTCAGCCGGGTGCCCGGGGTGCCCGGACTCACCAGTGACGTGCGTTCCGGGGAATTCGGCTTGAAATAAGGACCTTCCGTCTGCGCGGGCGTCGGATCGTCGCCGTCGTCGCAGGCCGGGGTCAAGACCGGGGTGGCGGTCGTGCGGGCCAGCGCGGGCGCGCTCATCAGCGCGGCAGGCACCGCGACTCCGGCGGCGAGCGCGGCCAGCAGCGCCGTCTTGCGGCTGATGAGCCGGGCGCCGTTTTCGGTGCTGTTCTTGGTGCTGTTCTTGATGCCGTCCAGGGGTGCGTCCATGTCTGCTCCTTGTGGGGCGTCGGGGATCCACCCACGAAGCTACGGCGGTGGTACGGCACCGGCGATGGACTGGTTCCGCCGGTCGTGGTGAATTTCGCGGACGTCGCCACCGCGGCGGAAGTCGCCGGGGCTCAAGCCCGTCTCGCGGCGGAAGAACCGGCAGAAGTAGGCCGGATCGGCGAACCCGACCCGGTCCGCGACCTGCCGCACCGTCAGTTCCGTCCTGGCCAGCAGCCGTTTGGCCTCGTGCGTGCGCGCCTCACGGACCAGTTGCGACGGGGTGCGGCCGGTCGCGGCCTTGACCGCCTCGGTGAGATACCCGGGGGTGACCCCGATCCGTCGCGCGTAGTCGTGCACGGACGCCCATTCGCGTTCGCCGCGGCCGGTCAGCCTGGCGAATTCCACCGCCACCGCCCCGGCCCGAGCGGGCGGCGCGGCGCTGGCGACCGTGGTCTCGGCGAGTCTGCTCGCGCGGACGACGAGCACGTGGAGCAAGGCTCGCAGGACGGATTCCGACCCCTCCGCGGCGGAGCGGTACTCGTCTTCGAGCTCGGCGATCAGCCGGGTCACCCCGGCGTCGCCGGACGCGTCCAAGGTCAGCCATGGCCGCTCACCCAGCCGCCGCAACAGGTCCCGGTCCGCCGGGTGGTCCAGCAGGAAGTCGTCGGTGAACAGGACGACGAACCCGTCGAGGTCCCGCGCGTTCTCCCAGTGGTGCACCTGGCCGGGCGTGAGGACGCCCAGATGCGGCGGGCGCAGCTCCCAGCGGGCGAGGTCGACGACGTGCGTGCCGGTGCCGTGGGTGACGTGGACGATCTCATGGAAGGTGTGGCGGTGGGGAAAGGACGCCCGGGACAGCGGTCCGACGGCCTCGAACGTGCCGACGGCGAACGGCAGCGCGTTGGGCGCCGGGAGCTCGAGCCGGTGCATCGGGGGCGCTCCCCCGCGGCTCACCTGACAGGGCGTCCCCGGAAGCACTGTGGTGCCACGCATCGCGCTGTTCCTCTCGCCGCCGGACATGAGGTCCAGACCACTCGCCCATCCTGTCACGATGGCACTGTGTCACGCTGGCACTGTGTCACGCTGGCACACGGAGCGCGGGAGGTACAGCGGCCGGTCAGCGGGGTCGCGCCTCGGCGAGCACGTGGTCGACGACCTGGGCGTGGGTGCCGAACCAGACCCCGGCGTGGCCACTGATGTGGTCGAGGAGTTCGGCCAGCACGACGAGCCGGGAGCGATGGCCGATCACGTGCGGGTGCATCGTCAGCTGGAACAGGCCGCCCTCGGCGTAGGCCGCGTCGAACTCGTCGCGCCAGATGGTGAGGACGTCACGCGGCGCGGTGTAGGGGCGCGACGACGTGAACCTGTCCATGGTGAAGTACGGGGCGTCGTCGCGGATCCACTCGACGGGCAGCTCGACCACGCCGGTCGGCTCGCCCCCGGCCAGGATCTCGTAGGGCTCGTCGTCGGCCATCAGCGAGGAGTCGTAGCGCAGGCCGAGTTCCCGGATGATGCCCAGCGTGGCGGCGGAGAAGTCCCACGACGGGGTGCGGATGCCCACCGGCCGGGTACCGGCGAGCCGCTCCAGGGTGTCCGCGGCCCGCAGAGTCAGTTCGCGCTCGTCGGCGGCCGCCAGCGCGGTGTTGCGCTCGTGGATCCAGCCGTGCAGGGCCACCTCGTGCCCACCATCCACATAGGACTTGACCTCGCCGTCATGCAGCAGCGCGGAGACGGCGGGCACGAAGAAGCTGGCCGGGGCGCGGTGGCGCCCCAGCAGCGCGAGGATCCGCGGGACCCCGACCCTGGCGCCGTACTCACCCTGGGACAGCTTGCCCGGCAGCACGTCGCCGTCGCGCAGCGCCAGCGTCTCGTGGTCCGAGTCGAACGACAGCGCCACGGCGACCTTGGCCCCGCCTGGCCACGAGGCCGGTTTGAGCGACCTCCCCGCGCGCACCTGCCCCACATGACCGCGCCACGTGGCGTCGTCCCACTGCCAGGGTTCTCCGAGCTCACTCATGCACACTCCTTCGAGCATAGAGACAGTCCGCTCCAAAGCGGCCGGGCGCGGCAGGCCGAGCCTCGACTTACGCCGTCAGCGGAACGCGGTATCCGCGCCGATCGCCTCCACCGCGTCCAACTCGGCCAGCCTGGCCTGGAAATGCGCGCGAATCCACGTGAAGGCCTCCGCCCCCAGTGGAAGCCGCAGCGGCGGGTCCTCGAGGCCGACCGCGGCGATGATGGCCTCCGCGCCGCGATACGGGTCGCCGGACTGGTCGCCGTGCGAGGCCTCGAGCGCCTTGCGTGCGGGAGCCATGAGCTCGGCGTAGTCCTCCATCGGCGCGCCCCACCGCAGCGACCGCCCGCTGAAGTCCGTCCGGAACGGACCGGGCTCGACAATGGTGACGCGGATGCCGAGGTGGGCGACTTCGGCCGCGAGGGCCGCGGACATCCCTTCCAGGGCGAACTTCGTCCCGGCGTAGGCGGTGCCGCCCGCCCCCGCGATCACCCCGATCACGGAGGACATCTGCACGATGTGGCCCGACCGCTGCCGCCGCAGGAGCGGCAGGACGGCGCGAGTGACCGCCATCGCGCCGAAGACGTTCGTCTCGAAGTTGTGGCGCAGAGCGCTCTCGCTCAGCTCTTCGAACGCGCCGAGCAGCCCGGACCCGGCGTTGTTCACCAGTACGTCGATCCGGCCGAAGGCCCGCTCCGCTTCGGCGACAGCGTCACGAATCGACTCCGCGCCGGTCACGTCCAGCCGCACAGCCTTGACCCGAGCGGGCGCCAAGGCCGTCAGATCGGCGATGGCGGCGACGTCCCGAGCGGTGGCCACCACGCGGTCCCCGTGGGCGATGACGGCCCGGGTGAGCTCCCGCCCGAAGCCCGAGCTCGTGCCGGTGATGAACCAAACCCGTTGTCCGCCAGGCGCTTCTTCGTGCCGCTCGGTCATGGCGCCTCGTTCGTGTCGTGGTTTCCAGCTGGACTCTAGAGGCCCTCTTGCTTTCCCGCCATGGACTTTCGCCCTCGAGACCGTAGCAGGACGAACGCCAGCACCACGACGCCCGCTCCGGTGAGCAGGCGTGAAAAGTCCAAAAAGGACTCGCCGACCAGCCATCCGACCAGCACCAGGCCACTGCCCCAGGCCACGGCCGAGGGAACACTCCAGAGGGCGAACCGCGCATACGGCAGCCCGGCGGAACCGGCGATCCTCGGCAGCACCGTCCGCGCGCCGACCAGCCACTGGCCAGCGGCGAGCAGGCGGCCGTCGACGTCGCGGGGCAGGACACGGCGGACCGCCGGAACGCGGGCGGCCAGGCGGACGACCCGGTCATCGGCGCCCACGCGACGCCCGGTGAGGAAGGCACCGGTGCTCCCGGTGAGCGCGGCACCGGCGCCGGTGAGCAACGCCGGTGCCAGCGCGATGGTGTGCTGCTGAGCCAGAAACCCGAGAGCGAGCAGCCCGGAGGCGCCCGGGAGTACCACGCCGGCGATCACCCCGGACTCCGCGGCGATCACGGTTCCGAGCACCGCGAGCACGACCGGCGCGGGGATCGCCCGCAGCCAGTCAAGCGCCGCACCCACGACGCACCGCCCGACGGCACACGTAGGTGACGGCCGGTGGCGCGTTGCGCCAGACGCACCTGGTGGGAAACACTTCTTCGAACTGGCTGCGCAGCAAGGCGTGGAACGTACGAGCGGCACGGCTAGGCAGCGCGTGCAAGTAGGCGAAGGTGGTGAACACACCGTCCGCGCCGAGCAGGGTGCTGATCTCGGCGAGAACGCGTTCCTGCCGCCGCTCACCGAGCAAGGCCCACGGCAGCCCGCTGACGACGGCGTCGGCCCGCTCGATGCCCCGTCCGGCGAGCAGCTCGCGCAGGTCGGCCGCGTCGCCCTCGACGATGTCGAGTTCCGGCCGGGTCCGGCGGAGGTAGGCGACCAGGTGCGGATCGAGATCGACGCCC